>JAOUMD010000032.1 GCA_029881675.1 Minisyncoccota bacterium
TGCCAAAACAAAAAAAGATAACTAAAAAGAAAAATCAACCAAACTTATTAAAGATCATCATTAGCTTTTCTTTTCTTTTTGTAATTGGGCTGATAGGCTCATATTTATTCTTCCAGGCTCAAAAGCCAAAACAATTAAAAACTGTCAAAATAGGTTTAGCGTGGATAAATCAGGCACAGTTTGCAGGAATTTATACCGCAATTGAAAAAGGATATTACGAAAAAGCTGGCCTAAAAGTTGAAATAGAAGAATTTGATCGAGAAGTGGCTAATGAAATAAAATTAGCAAAAGGGGATCTTGATTTTACAATTTCACAACCTGTTGTATTGATAAATAAAATATCTGAAGGATTAAAGCTAAAGGCAATCTCAGCTATTTATCAGACATCACCATTGGCTTATCTATATAAATCAGAGCTTCAATTGGAAAAACCAAGTGATTTCAAAGGAAAGACTTTAGGAATAAAAGGTGACAATCTTGCAGGAAAAATTCTCTTTTCTGCCTTCCTTTCTGAGTTGAATTTAACAGAAAAAGATTTTCACTTAAAACAACTTGATTTTACTACCCATGAATTTGATGATATTCAATCAAGTACAGTTGATGTCATGGGTCTTTATAGAACCAATCAACCATATACATTTGATCAGAATGGAGTAGATTATAAATTAATTTTACCTGAAGACTTTGGCTTTGACATGTATGGTGATGTTTTAGTTACTTCAGATGAAATGATTGAAAAAAACCCAAAGCTAGTTCAAAAGTTTGTTGATGCTACTTTAAAGGGATGGGAGTATGCACTTGAGAATCAAGATGAAGCTGTAGATTTTACAAAAGAATATATCACTAGTGATGCTTATCAAGAGGTTGAATATAATAAATATATCTTAAAAGAGAGTGCCCCAATTGTTCAAGTAAGTGGAGCTCATGAAATTGGATACATGACTTTTGATAAATGGGATGGTTTGTACAATTCAATGCTTAGCTTTGATTCTTCACTTAAAGGTATAAACGTTGATGATATCTTTACCACACAATTTATAGAGTAGTCTGTAATAGTTATATATATTGTAGTTCCTAGTAAATAATCTTTATAATCAATTAATGCCAAAAAGAAAAAAGCCTTTGCAGTCAAAACAAAAAAATAATTTTCCAAGAATTATTGTGGGATTTTTATTCCTCTTTCTTATGGGTTTTGGTGGCTATTATCTTTTTTCTAAATTTCAAAAACCACAAGAATTAGAAAAAGTTAAGGTTAGCCTTGTTTGGTTACATCAAGCCCAATTTGCTGGTATTTATGCAGCTATAGAGAAAGGTTTCTATGAAGATGAAGGTTTGCTGATAGATGTGGAGGAATTTAAACAAGGTAGTAAGCTTGGTGAAGATCTTGCCAATGGAAAAGTAGATTTTTCATTTTTTCACGCCATTAACTTATTAGAAGAGGTCAATAAAGGTCATGATCTTAAGGCAGTTGCTGCTATTTATCAGACTTCTCCTTATGCTTTTATTTTTTCTCAGCTTAATGCAATGGGTGGCCCTAACGATTTTAAGAATAAAACTCTAGGAATTAAAGGTGAGAGCCAATCAGGTGTAATGCTTTATTCTGCTTTATTAGCTGATCTTGGTCTAGAAAAAAGTGACGTAAAAATAGTCACAACTAATTTTGATACAACTGAGTTTGAAGACATTCAAAGTGGAGTGGTTGATATGATGACTCTTTATCGTACTGATCAAGTTTATCCATTCAAGAAAAATAATCTTCCTTATAAGTTGATTCTTCCTGAAAACTTTAGATTTCATATGTATGGTGATGTTATTGCTACATCTGGAGAAATGGTGAAAAATAATCCTCAATTAGTAAAAAAATTTGTTAAAGCAACTTTAAAAGGCTGGGATTATGTTATTAAAAATCAGGAGGAAGCAATTGATATAACTGATAAATATATCACCAGTGAAGATTACAAAGATAAAGATTATAGTAGGTTTATCCTGGAGGAGAGTATCCCTTTGATTAGATCAGAAAAGGAATTTCAAATTGGTGAGATGGAACTCTCTAAATGGAATAGAGTATATGAAGTAATGTTAGATAATAACTTCATTCAGAATGAATTTAATGTTAATGATATATTTACAAATCAGTTTATAGATTAATATACTTAGATCTTTTTCTTGTCTCTTCCTTATGGTAAAGTTTATTAATTAATATTTCAGAAAATATATTATGCCAGATCAAGTTGTTACTCCTGCAAAAGCAGTTGAAAAAAAGAAATTAGTCTTAGTTGCAGAGGATGACGCATTTTATGGAAATGTTTTTAAGACAAAATTAGCAAAAGAAGGCTATGATGTGGTAGTAGCAGTAAATGGTAAGAAAGCTTTGGAACTTGCAGCAGAAAGAGTCCCTGATTTAATGCTTCTAGATTTAGTTATGCCTGTTATGGATGGTTTTGAAACACTTCAGAGTGTTAAAGCAGATGAGAAGCTAAAAAATGTTCCGGTAATTATTCTGTCTAATCTTGGTCAAGATAGTGATGTAGAAAAAGCTAAAAAGTTAGGCGCAAAAGACTATTTCGTCAAATCAAATGTTTCTATTCAGAAAGTGGTAGAAATTGTTAAAGCAAATCTCTAATAATTAAGTAGGCAATTCCGGATTGCTTTCGGTAGTTATCTCTTGTGGTTTAGTTTCAGTTAATTGATTAGTTGTGTTTGGTATCGCTTGAGTCTGACCTTCTGGTTGAATAGAGATAGGTGTTTCACTTTGTGGTTGTAATGTAATTATTGTTTTTTTATTTTTTGGAGTTTGTGTTTCTGGTGCAATGACATGGCTTATATTCATTGGAAGAGTGATATTCACGGTAGTGCCTATATTTTCTTTACTGTTAATGGAGACTTTGCCACCCCAGTCTTCTATATATTTTTTAACTACAAAAAGACCGAGTCCAGATCCTGATGTTTCGTTAAGTACAGCGTTACCTGCTCTAAAAAATTTAGTAAAGATTCTCTGAAGATCCTTTTCTGGAATACCTATTCCAGTATCAGCAATGCTGAATGATATATTTTGTTGGTCGCTGTTAACGGTGACACTAAGAGAACCATTTGGCTTATTATATTTAATAGCATTAGCGACTAAATTGCCTATTATCTCTTTAATCTTACCTTTATCTACTTGGATTATCGGGAAGGTTTCAGCTGGAGGTAGGTTAACTTTATAGTTAACAGATCTAATTTTTGCTTCAGCTTGGTGGTCAGTAAGGACTTTTTGTATAACTCTAATAATATTAACCGGCTCTGGTTTATCAACAATTTGTTGGTTTTCAATTTTTGAGACGTTGAGTAGGTCATTAACTATAGAGAGAGCTATCATGTTGCTTTGATAGACCTGATTTAAGAGATTTTGATTTTCTGAACTAATTTCCTCTTTATTTTCTAAAACCATTTCTAAGCTCCAACGCATCCCACCTAGAGGTGTTCTTAGCTGGTGAGCAGCAACAGTTAAGAATTTAGTTTTAATTTCTTCTAATCTTTTTATGTAACTAATATCATGTAAAAGAATAGAGCCTCCTACAACTGTGTTAGTTTCATCTATTACAGGAGTAATAAATATTTCATAAAAGAAGTCTCTTCCAGATACCTCTGGGATATTGATGTTTTCATTATTTTTTAAGACATTATCTAGCTGACTATGAAAATTTAATTCTGGAAAAATTTTAAAAACTTCATCTATGTGGTACCCACTACTTGGAAGTTTTGTTAATTTTATTGCACTAGAATTGGAATATGTAACAGTATGATTCAGATCAAAAATAATAATCCCATTACTTGAAGATTCAAAGATGTTTTTACAAGGTAATAGGAGTGAGTTATTCATGAAATTAATTTAGAATACAATAATATAGACTGTATTAGTTTATCTTAAATCAAGGCACAGGGTCAATGCTCCGATTAGTTTTATTTTAAGTTATTGTTTTGATATGTTAGACCTGATTGACAAGCTTTTTTGATTACTAGATAATAAAATCAACATGTTATCTGTCCCTTGGAAAAAGAAGGAATCTTTGAGTTTTTCTGATTCTTTTATCTTTGAAACATCTCCAGAAGTTATTATTTTTCTTGATTTAAGAGGTCGTATTGAGCAAATTAATGAACGTGTTCATGAGTGGTTAGGTTATAAAACAAAAGATTTAGTCGGAAAGAGTGTTTTTGACTTAGCGTTAGTTACCCCAGAAAGTAAAAATATTATCAAAAAGAACTTCTTTAGAAGATTAAAAGGAGAAAAGATCGCTCCATATGAAATAAAATGCTTTGCTAAAAATGGTCAAATTGAGGTCGGTAGAGTAACAGCTAAGATAATCAAAAAAGGTAAATTTCCTGTAGGTAGTCTGATTATGATTTCTAATGTAACTAGATTAGAAGTGGAACTAGAAAAAAATCTTGAGGAAGCCAGGTTTAGTGAAATTCGTTATAAAAGTTTGTTTGACAATATTAAAAGTGCTGCACTTATTTGTGATAAGGCAGAAGATAAGGATGGTTTTACGATCAAAGAGGTTAATAAATATTTTCTTAAATTAGAAAAATATAATAAAAAAGATATTTTAGGTAAAAAGTTAAGAGTTATTTTTCCAGGTATAAAAAAAGAAGACATTTGCAGGGTTGTTTCAAAAGCATGGCAGGATGCAGAGTCAAGTAAATTTACATTTAATATAAACAATGGTAGAGGACCTACAGTTATAGAAGGAAATGTTTATCATTTGCCAACCGATGAAATGTTGGTTATCTATGATGATATAACTGTTCTAGTGGAATCTGCCAAAGAGACTGAAGAACGAGAGGGAAAGTTTCGCAATCTTTTTGAATATGCTAATGATAGTATTTTCTTGATGGATGGTAAAGTTTTTATTGATTGCAATAAAAAAACTTTAGAGATTTATGGCTGTGATAAGCGTGAAGATATTGTTGGCAAGACTCCATTAGATTTTTCTCCTCTTAAACAACCAGACGGGATGAGCTCTCAAAGAAAAGCTCTCAAATATATTCGGAATGCTTTCCAAGGTAAATCACAAAAGTTTTATTGGCAACATACCAAGAAGAATGGAGAATTATTTGATGCTGAAGTTTCTTTGAATAGAGTTAAGATTTCTGATAAAGTCTTTGTTCAAGCCATTGTTAGAGATATTACAAAACAAAAAGAAACTTTAGATAAATTAGAAGAGAGTGAAAATAATTTAAGAACGGCTCAAAAAGTAGCTAAAATTGGTCACTGGGTTTGGCATATTAAAAGTGGAGAATTAGAGTGGTCAGATCAAATTTATAATATTTTTGAAGTTAAGTATTCATTTAAGCCTACTTATAAAAAGTTTTTGGGGATGGTTCAACAAAATGATCGGGATAGGGTTGTTGACTTTGTTAATCAATCGCTAAAAACAGGAACCTATCAAGTTGATCATAGGATTGTGACTGGCAAAGGTAAAATAAGAATTGTTCAAGAGCAGGGTAAGGTTATTTATGATAAAAAGAATAAACCTGTTCAAATGATTGGTGTAGTCCAAGATGTTACAAAAGAAAAATTAGCTCTAGAAAAATTAGAGAGAAATGAGAATCGTCTTCAATCATTATTCGATAATAATCGGGATGCTTTATTTCTTGCTGAAGTAAAAACAAGAAAGTTAGTAGCAGTTAACAAAAAGGCTGTAGAGTTAATGGGGTATTCCAAAAAAGAACTGTTGGCGATGACGGCAGATCAGCTACATCCATCTGATATTGTCAAAGATACAATGAAAGATTTCCAAAAACAAGCCCAAGGAAAAATAGATTTAGTTGACTCAGTAGTATTAACAAAAACTGGACAAAGAACTTTTGTCAGTATTGGTGTTTCTACTTATGTAGGAGAAGATGGAATAGAATATACCCAAGGTTCTTTTAGAGATGTAAGTGCGAGAAGAAAAGCAGAGTTAGAACTCAAAGATAGCGAGCAGAAATTAAGAACAATTGTTACCAATGCTCAGGCTATTATTTTCATCATTGGAAAAGATGGTAAGTTTGTTTTATCTGAAGGACAGAAACTTGAAGTATTAGGACTTAAACCAGGACAAGTTATTGGAGTAGATGCCCTTGAAATGTATAAGGATTTCCCAGTAGTTATTCAAGGTATTAAAGATGCCTTTAAAGGAAAGTACTCTAGAGGAATTGCAAAAGTAGGTGAAATATACTTTGATATTTTTTATTCACCATATCATGATAATGAGGGAAACGTTATTGGGATGATTGGGATGGCTATTGATGTTACAGAAAGTGAGAAAGCCAAAGCTAGATTAATTGAGATTGATCAGGCAAAGTCAGAGTTTATCTCTATGGCTTCTCATCAACTGAGAACCCCTCTGGGTAATATTAGGTGGGAACTAGAAGGCATCTTAAGAGATGAGGCTATAAAGGAAAATAAATTATTATCAAAATCACTAAATGTAATTTATAAGCATGATCTTAGACTAATTGATTTGGTCAATAATTTGCTTAATATCTCAAGGATTGAAGGTCAGAGAGTTATGGATAAGCCGGAAAGACTTAATGTCATTCAAATTATTAAAGAAGTGATAGAAGAATCAGAACAGAGTATTATTGAAAGTAATCTTGAAATACATTTCCATGAAGCCGAAAAATTAATGATTACGTATGATAAAAAGCTTATCAGAGAAGTTTTATCTAATTTAATCACTAACGCAATAAAGTTTAATCAAAAGAATGGAGTTGTAGTTATTAAAGCAGATAAGAATGATCACAAATTTACTTTTGAAATAGCTAACACTGGACCAATTATTACTAAGTATGATCAAGAACATATCTTCGAAAAGTTCTATCGTGGTCAAGAGACCAAAGAATATACAGCAGGCACTGGACTGGGTTTACACATTACAAAATCATATATAGAGAAATGGAATGGAACCATTTCATTTAAGAGTCCAGCAAACTTTAGTGAGAGAAGTATGAGTGGACAAAAATATAAAGGAACTATCTTTAGTGTAGAATTACCGACAACTGTAAAGTAAGTGAAATAATTTTTTCAAATAAATTGTAATATATAGTATGGCTAATGCGAAAGCTTTATCTGATGAGGCCTTGGTGGAATTGATCATAAAAGATGACCAAGAGCTTTTTGCTGAGATAGTGACAAGATATCAAGATAAGCTAGAGAGATATATTACTCGGTTAGGTTCTTCAAAAGAACAGTCTCAAGATATTGTCCAAGATACTTTTATTAAGTCGTATAAAAATTTGAGGAGTTTTAATCCTAAGTTTAAATTTTCCAGTTGGATCTATCGAATTGCTCACAATGAAGCAGTTAATTTATTTAAAAAAGAATCTAAATATCAAAAGTTTAGTTTTTCTGATTGGCTTAGCGAAGTTTTACCTAGTAGTTCAAATGTAGAAGAAGAAGTTGGAAATAAGATTGATTTGGAACAGCTCAAGAAAAAATTAGATAAATTAGATTTGAAATATAAAGAGGTCTTAATTTTGTATTACTT
Source organism: Minisyncoccota bacterium (assembly GCA_029881675.1). GTDB lineage: Bacteria > Patescibacteriota > Microgenomatia > UBA1400 > PJMF01 > JAHDXH01. The sequence goes on from JAOUMD010000032.1 coordinate 7,512, forward strand.
AGAAGAGAAGAAGTACGCTGAAATCAGCAAAATCTTAAAAATACCAACTAGCACAGTAGGAATAAGGCTCAAAAGAGCTAAAAAACAATTCAAAAAATTATGCCAACCACAAAGGTAAAGGAAGAAATTACTAGCAAAATTAAATCAGGTGAATTGACCATGAAGCCTAAGTGGTATTTTGTAGTGGGGACAGCTTTGCTTTTTCAAGGTACTTTGGGTGCTATTTTACTTGGAATTTTTGTTTCAAATCTTTGCTTTTATCACCTTCGTAACTATGGTCCCTTTGGTTACTTATTCTTAGGTAGGGAAGGCTTTAGTCCATTTTTAGAAACTTTTCCATGGAAATTACTTATAGTTGCCGGTTTATCATTAATAGTTGGTTATAAACTTCTTAAAAAATATGAATTCTCATATAGCAAACATTCAGTTTATTTATTCTTAATTCTAATGGCTTCAATTTTAATCGCGGGATTGCTAACTGACCTAGCTGGTTTTAATGAAAGAGTTAGACACAATAGATTCCTTAATCCAGTTTATTCAGAAAGATTTCTGGGTCATGATTGGATGATGGGAGAGATTAGACAAAAGACAAATGATGGTTTTATTTTAGAAACTCCCCAAGGTGATTTAGTACAGATTAAAGTAAACAAACAAACTGTTTCTCCTCATGGTAATCAATTTGATGAGGGCAGAAGAGTTAGGTTAGTAGGAGCATTCTATAAAGATGCTTCTAGAAGTGGAGACTTTTTTGAAGCAAAAGCAGCCGGACTTGATGAGGGTATGAGGTGGAGAAGATACCAAGTTAAGGGTGCTATGACTCATAAACCTCAAAGATTACTGTTAGTGAAATAATTTTCAATAAAAGAATGTATTAAGAGTAGAAGAAGAAACATTCTTCACTGATCAGTTATTAGCAAGTAAAGATAACAAATATGAAAAAGAAATTATTAGCCTTAGGTGTTGCAGGAGCTGTTTTAGCTTCAGCAGGATACATTGGGGCACAACAAGTAAGTGCTCATTCTACTAATACCAATAGTCAAGGATACAGAGCTCACTACTCTCCAGAGAGACATGCTCAAATGGAGCAAATTTTAGAGAATCAAAATTATGAAGAATGGTTGGAGTTAGTTGGTGATAAACCAATTACTAACTATGTTACAGAAGAGAACTTCTCAACTTTCTTAGAAATGATGGCACTTAGACATGAAGGTAATTTTGAAGAAGCAGATGCTCTCAGAGCAGAGCTAGGGTTACCACAAAGAGGTACTCATCGAGGAGAAGGATATGGTGAAGGTAACGGAATGAGAAAGGGTCAAGGATATATGAGAGGACAGGGTAGAGGTCTTCACTTAGATTCCTAAAGATATAAATATCTAAAAACTTTTCTTGAAACAAATTACAGCGGCTTAACAGCCGCTGTTTTTTTATTAGAAAAATAGTCTTAAATGACAGATTTTACTATGAGATTCATTGCCCTTGTCTACTTTGATATGTTGTTATATAATCCGATACTATTAAACAATCTAGAAACAATTATACAAAAGGATTGATATGAACAAAAATTATATAAAATTTACAAAGGTTCTTACCTTGATTGCAATGTTTGGTTTAACACTAAACTACTTTGCTGTTAAAGCAGGAAACTTTGAAGTACAAGGTAATGAAAACCACTGTGAAGGTGCTGATGTAATCAGTATTGATCCAGATAGTGATGATCTTGGTACATATACAACTGATGATGGTGGATTTATTGATTCAGTTTGTGTAAAAAGTGGCCCTGAACATTTTGTTTTCACTGAAGGGCAAAGTTCAGATGAATGTTATTCCGTAGATGGTCTTGGTACTGACAGTGTTACTGTTACTAGACTTGAAGATAGTAATCAATGTCAAGCTATTAGCCATTTAGACGTTCTTTTTACAGATCCAGAGGTAAGCCCAACACCAGAAGTAAGTCCGACACCAGAGGTTAGTCCTACTCCAGAGGTAAGCCCAACACCAGAAGTAAGTCCGACACCAGAGGTTAGTCCTACTCCAGAGGTAAGCCCGACACCAGAGGTTAGTCCTACTCCAGAAGTAACTCCTACCCCAACTCCTAACTCATGTGATCCAGAACAATTCTGTTCTACTTCATGTGGAAGAGTCGCTGTAGATTTACCTAATGGTTCATGTGGTATTAAGCATTGTGATCCAACAGCATCATGTGTTGATCCAAACCCAACTGCTACTCCTACTCCAGAAGATAGACCAATCGGTGGTACATCTGGACAAGTATTAGGTGCTACAACTGATAGCTATGCTGCTACAGGTGTTGCTGAAGATATTGCTTTCTCATTAATCGGTTTAACTGGTACTGGTTTATCCAGTCTTGGTATACTGATGAGAAGAAATGAAAAGAAATAAAATAAACTTAATTAGTAAAAGTAAAATCCCCGAAGCACTTGTTGCCTTGGGGATTTTTTTGATGTTTATTTCAGGTGTATATTGGACTCTGAGGTTTAGAGCTTTATCTTTGGATAATGAACTGTTAGCTCAATATGAACAACAAGCAGAAGTAAGGCCAAATAGACCGACTCATATTTTTATAGAATGGTTTATAGATACTCCAATTGAAACACAAATCCTACAAGATAATCATTGGACTATTTCTGAAAAAGAGGCGTCATATTTAGATCAATCAGCTCGTCCTGGTGAAGCCGGTAATATCATTATTTATGGCCACAACACCAGAAAGATTTTGGGTAATATTAGAGCATTGCAAGGTAATGAAGAGATACTTGTTACTACTGATGATGGTGAAGAACATGTCTATACAATAGAAACTATTGTAGAAGTTGATCCAAGTCAAACTAAATACCTTGAGCCTACAGAAGAGGAAACTCTTACCTTATATACCTGTTCTGGCTTCTTTGATAAGCAACGTTTTATCATCCAAGCAAAACCACAAAAATTGTGATAGTCTGTTTTTATATGAAAAAATACAAACTACCCCTATTTATATTTGTCTTAGTTTTTCTTTTATTAGCTGGAGCAGTTAATATTGATTCAGTAGCTGCAAGAGAAAGCCGAGGTGAAGAAAGAACAGAAACTAGAATGGAACGCTCAGATAGTGAAGACAGAGAGGACAGTGAAGATAGAGAAGACAGTGAAGACGATCATGATGAAGATAAGGATGAAGACGAAGATGACGATGAAGACGAAGATAATGATGAAGATGAAGATGAAGATGAAGATGATGATGATAAAGACGAAGATGAAAAATCAGGCTCAAGGTTTAGATCCGAAAAAGCAAAAGAAAAAATGAGTGATGTTGCTAAGCATGTTGAAGAATTATTATCTAATCCTGACAGGGATGGTGGAATCGGAGAGCAAGTTAGAGAAGTAGCAAGAGAACATAAGCAAGAACAAGAAGGACTTGAAAACAATTTGAGTAGAGTAACTTCTAGAAATAGGTTTTTAAAGTTTTTAGTAGGTACTGATAGACAAGCATTAAATGAAGTTAAAAAAGAAGCTAATCAAATTGATAGTAGAATTGTACGCTTAAAAGCATTAGAAAATAGTGCGGATGAAACTGAAAAGGAAGAATTGATAACATTAGTAGAAGGATTAGAGAGTGAGAAGCAAGAGTTATTGGATACTGTTGAAGTAGAAGATTCTAGCTTCAGTTTATTTGGTTGGATGAGAAGACTATTTGGTCAGACCAACTAAAAAGATAAAGATATAATTTATTAAGACCCTCATTAGAGGGTCTTTTTATGACATATACTCACCTATTAAAGATTCTCTTGAACAAAATTATGGACAGCTCCCCAGTTATTATTTCCTTCTTTAGGAACAAGAATAAATTGGCCAGAGTTAGACCGGGAATTTTCAAAGACATTTTGAGTGCTTAGTACCACACTATCTATAGAGTAATCTTTACTACCCTTCATCAGTGGAGCAAGGTGTTGAGCAATCTCCCAGTTAATATCAGAGTCAGTATGTTTAGTTATATCTTTAAAGAAACTTGGTAGCTTTGTAAATACATCAAGTTTAAATAGTTTATTTTTAATAGCTTTTAAAACAGCAACTTGTCTTTTACTTCTGTCAAAGTCTCCACCGCTAGAACCATGTCTAGATCTAACATAGTTAAGGGCATCTTGTCCTTCCATAATATTTTTTCCTTTGGGGAAATTAATTTCTTCGTAACGACAAGGGAACTGTCTCTCTAGTTCAAAGCCAGAGTATTGATTTGTTACTTGAGCAATTTCTTCTGGGGTCATTCCACATGGTTCTTGTTGCTTTCCTTCAATTGGGTACCAAGGATCAT
>JAOUMD010000043.1 GCA_029881675.1 Minisyncoccota bacterium
CATTTCTGAGATCTGGTATGTTTCCTCAAACAAGAAGATTGTATAGACCCGATTTATTAGGTATTTCATTAAGACCGGTTAGTATCGATAAAGTATTGGAACTTGCTAATGGTGCTAGTAAAGGAAAGGCATTCTCAAGTCATGATGAGTTCCTTGTTCTTGAACTCTATCATTATCATGGTGAAGAAGAGTTTATGGCTTTACTTCAGCAATCTATGCCTAAGTATATGGAGAATATTAGAAGAAGAGGTAAAATTCCAGGACTCTTAAGATATTTAGAAAAAAGAGATGTGGAGTTATATACTCAAAAAACATTTTATGATGGACTGTTACTAACTCATGCCCATCAAGATCATGCCATTGGTAGTTCATTTATTAAGGATGACATTATCAGGGGTTGGTCACCAATTACTAGATCTTTATTATTAGCTGACCATAAACTTGCTAACGCTTGGTATGTTCAAGATACAGCTGCTCGTAAAAGAAGAGATATGGATAAAGTTGGAGCTGCATATCCTGTTACAGAATATCCATTTATTAATTTTATGGATGGTCAAAGGATTGAAATTGCCCCTGGAATATTTGTCACCGGTCATGACGTATATCATAGTATCCCAGGATCTTTAGGCTTCAAAGTTGAAGTTGAGCATAAAGGAAAAGTAGTTTCATCTCTAGCTTATGGTGGAGATTATAGAGACTCTACATTTTTTGAAAGGTTAGCAGAATCTAGTCCAGTAGATTTATTGATAATTGAAGGAACGAATCCGCCAAGTGTTAAAAAAGATTCAATTTCAGTTGATGAACCTCAAGTAAGAAAAAATATGTCCGAAGTCATGAATGAAGCACGGGATGGACACAAGTTATTAGTAATAGATATAGTTAAAAATAACTTTGAAAGAATGATATCTATTATTGAAGAGGCTATCTCCAGAGGAAGAACGGTTGTCATTTCCCCAAAGATTGCTTGGAGATGTAGATCTATTGAATTAATGCAGACGCAAATGCCAGAACATTTGAGAGTTAAATTACCAGATTTTAATGATCCAAGAATTAAATTATGGAAAAAACCAATGAGTAGATATAATCCACAAGAAAGAGAGATGTTTGAAAGACATGGATATGTAGATCAAGATGCATTGTCTGAGGTACCAGAGCAATATGTCCTAATAAGAGATGGTAATGAACAGCCAGAAAAGTTAGAAGGTATCAATGCTGATGCGATTTGGATTTTAAGTATTTATGGAACTTATGATCATGGTGCAGCACAAACAAGAAGGCATCTTCACCGGTTTGCTAAACAATATGGTTGGGAAGTAAGGTCAAAAGGTTATCATGCCACTGGTCATGGACCATTAGTAAGATCTGAACATCCAGATTCTAAAGGAAGTATTTTAGATGGAGTTAGTCAAGCAGGTGCAAAAGAGTTAGCTATTGTTCATACACAAAAGAGAGCTTTAGTTTCAGATGCAGTCCGTTCTTATGATGAACTAAAAGATATCCCAATTCATGACAAATTCACGCATCCTTGGTATAAAATTCCCTTAAATAAAAAATAGAAGAAATAAAAAACCTCTCGTTCTCACGAGAGGCTTAATTTCTAAATTAAATATATTATCTACTAACTTCTACAATTTCACTGTTCTCTGCACTACAAGATTTAATTGTGATGAGGTTATTTGCGTCTACAGAAACAGAGTAACCAGTAGTAGCAGCACTACCAGTATCAGAATCTTGAGGGAGTGTTTTTAAGTATTTAGCTAGTGGAGCAGTTAAGTTAACACAGGCCCCAGCAGCACTGGTACAGATTGTATCTCCACCACTTGGACAGGTCCCAATCTGGGTTTCTACCATACTAGTTGTCATTCCAGTAGGAAGAGCCCCTCCGTTATCAACAATATATTGGTGAACAGCGGTTAGATAGCTATTTACATCACTCCATCTACGAGAGTTTCTTGCATCAGCAAATCTAGTAACAGGGTCTAGAGCAACAAAGACACTAACAGCTAGGATAGCAATAATGGCGATGACAACAAGTAATTCAATTAATGTAAAACCTTTTTGTTTTGTTTTGGATAGGAATTTTTTCATTTAAATCTATATATTATTCTTATTTTTTATTACCTAATATAACAATAGCATCTAAATCTGGGCTCAGACTAGTGGTAGATGATGGGGTTGAATTGATTTCAAAATCTAAGCTGAGGATTTCTGATAAATTTTTTATTAGTTCTTCATCGTTATCAGTGATTATCTCTGTTAGAACATAATCTTCTGGAGCATTTCCAATCTCTACATCTTCATAGCCATTTTCTTCTAGGAGTTCCTTTGTGGTAGTAGCTAAGCCACCTATATTAGTTCCATTAAGAACTTGAACTGAATAGAGGTTCGGGAAGAACTGTGGTGACGGTGATGGTAGTGGAGTGGGTGTCAGAGTGGCAACAGAAGTTTCCTCTATTATTTCTGATGGAGGAGCTTCTTTATCTCCAAGTATCTTTGGTAAGAAAACTATGCCCATTAATAAAATACTAGCGACTAAGAGAAGCAATAATTTGGGTAAGTTACTATCTGTTTTTTCTGTTTTATCTTCAGTACTTTGATTTTCCTTTCCTTTTATCTCATCAGCTTCTTCTTTTTTTATTTCTTTTCGTTCCTGATACTTAAAGTCTGAAATAAGACTGGTAAATTCTAAGTTCTTAAGATTGAGGTTTACACTTTCCATTTTTATTTTTAGGGAACTGAGATCCCTATCAGAAATTGAAATAATATCTTTTACTTCAAGGTCATATTTGATTTTAATTAAATTTAAAAAGTTAGATATATCATCTTTTAGTGTGTCAAGATTTTGTAAGCCATAGGTAAGGACTCTATCCTCCCAGATGTATGCTAAGAATTGAACTTTATTTTTAAGAAAAATGAGAAGGGTTGGTTTCTTAGGTTTGGTTATACTTTTTGCAACTAAGAAAGGAAAGAAACTAATTTGATTTAT
>JAOUMD010000034.1 GCA_029881675.1 Minisyncoccota bacterium
CATAATGTTCACTTCATGGTTAATCTCTCCAAAGAGGTTAGAAAGTGGATTGTGTTAAAATGATCTTAAGATGCCAACAAACAAACCAGTCTCATCAAGACTAGCTAAGAAACAACAAAAAAAATTAGCACAACAAACTGCCTTAATTATTTTTGTAACAATTGTTTTAATATTAGGATTTCTATTTTTAGTTTTACCAAACATTGTCAGAGTTGCTTTCAATGTTTTAGATGGGGATGTAATTACAAATTCTTCAGATAATATTCCACCTCAGGTTCCAATTCTCAATGCTCCAGTTGAAGCTACTCATTCAGCATCAATTAAAATTTCTGGATTTGGAGAAGCAAAGAGTGAAGTTATCTTAGTCCTCAACGGAGAAGAAGTAGAAAAAAAGACAATTTCTGATGAGGGAGAATTTTCTTTTGAAACTTCATTAACAGAAGGAGAAAATACGATTACAACTTATGCAATTGATGAATCTCAAAATGAATCTCTAACAAGCCGTAAGTACAACATTATCTTAGATACTGAATCTCCAACTATAGAAATTGAAACTCCTGAAGATGGGTCTAGTATTACTCTAAGAAAAAACCAAATAACATCTGTTAAAGGAATTACAGAACCAAATGCTAAAGTATATATTGGTGGAAGATTATCATTTGCCAACAGTGAAGGTAACTTTGCAGGCACATATTCCTTGATAGAAGGTGAGAATAAAATTTCAATCAGATCTGTTGATAAAGCAGGCAATCAATCAGAACTTGAACTTACTGTCAACTTTGCTTATTAAACTCCAGGTTAAATAAATAAAAACAAATGGTTGAAAGACACTATTGTTAAACATGGCATGAGTTAATACTGCCAAAATACTAATTACTCCAACTTGATCTTTTTTATAAAGCTGTAATAGATGTTTACCAAGTAAGAAACTTACCAATGCTAAGCCTACAATCCCAGTTGAATTAAAAATTAATAAAATAAAATTATCTTCTAAAAGAGCATGATCAGATCTAAAATAATCTTTATTTAAATAACTTGATTTGTTTTGGTTAAATAACCCTCGCCCTACAATATACTGATATGGCTTTAAGCTAGTGACAGTTTTCTGAGATGTCTCTACTCTTGCAGATATGCTTGCAGTTCTAATCAAATTAACACCCTCACCGCCTGGTTTTGGTGCAAATATAATTAAAATTAATAACATTATTCCTGATAAATATTTTTTTGGATTTAATTTTGCAAGTAATAAAAGTGCCACAGTAAAACTTAAATATGAAGATCTAGAAAAAGTTAAAGCTAATCCAATTAAGATTACAAATAAGAAGAAATTTTTTATTAAGAGTCTATTTTTTATCTTTAATTGACTAAAATTGATAAAAAGTAAAACTAAAATGATACCGATAAAGTTTGGATCAAACTGAGTACCAATTAACCTAAAATAATGATCATCCCAACCCAATATACTCAGAAACCTCATATCCGGTAAAAAAACATACTGAAATAATCCAGTCAGTAGAATATAGAATCCAGTAAGATAAAACCCCCACTTTAAGAATATATTTTTAATCAATTTAAATTTGCTAACAAAATAAAATAACAAGCCATAACAAACAAAACGTAATGTGTAAAAAACAAACTTTGATCCTAAGTCTCCCATTATAAATGCTACTAGCCAGCCAATAACAACCCACAACAAAAATAATATCTCAAGTCGGTATTTACTAAAGTTAATACTTTTAACTAATTTTAAAGCTTTTTTCCAATTTGTAATTAAAATTGTTAACAACCATAAAAATAATATAAAATCGTGTAAATAAAATGGTGGAAAAAAACCAAGCTCAATTCTTTGTAACTGGCCAAGAATAAATAGAACAGAAAAAATAATATAAAAAATTATTGAGTTTGCTGCCATATTTTAGGAGAAGATCTTAATACTTTAGGCAAGTTTACCATAAAGTCTGGTCGATAAATAAATTGTTCTGTAGGCTTATCCAAGTTTTGGACATCTCTCCCCAATCCATCATCAAAATCACGATTTAAATTGACCCCACTCCAACCTACAAAAGTACCTTCGCCAATAAATCTATCATCTCCACCAGCACTAGCTCCTCTACTTTGAACTTCAATTACTCCATTCACAATATATACCCCCTCAATATTAGCCGTTGTATTCAACAAATCAGAATTTCCAAGTGACTCATCAATATAAAGATTTCCTTCAACAATAAATGCAATAAATCCGCCATTATCTACCTTTATTAGCTCATCACTCAATCCATCTCCATCTGTTAAATATAAATCACCTTCTACAAAAATTACGTATTGTTCTCCACTAGTAACATTCCATGGACTTAAAATAGTCAAATCTCCCTTTCTGTAATACTCTAAGTTAAGTGGGGCATAAGTTGGTTTTTTTGCATCATTGTAAGTTGTTAAAAAATCATCTATTGGTAGCAAACCAAAGTTCGTATTTCTAAAAAAGAAATCATAGTATTCGTAATACCTGGTTTGACCAGTGCCAACAGAAAAAACATTAGTATTACCAGCTGTTACTCCTCCATTGACTTTTAATGCTCCACCTAATGTTAAAACATAGCCTGCAGAATTACTTAAGCCTGTTTCATCAGTGCTCATTAAACTTGGATCACAGTCTGGTAGTTCGCAGGTATTAATTGGGACATTTGATTCGATAGCTAATCCATCTGTAGCATTTGAACCTACTAACCCACCCTTACTTTGCCACCAGCTACCACTCTCTACATCACAAACCCCACAATCTTCACTACAGGTTAAACATGACTCAAAACCAGTACAAAAGGTATCTCCACAACTCTGACTAGCACAACTACCACAATCAACACTACAGCTAGAACAGTTCTCATTGGTCTCACAAATAAAATTCCCACAAGTCTGACTAAGCACCTCAGCACAGGATTCTAAATAACTAATTATCAATCCGTCAGGACAGGCACAACCATCAGCTTCATAACAATAGCCATCATAATTAACAGGCGGTTGTCCTCCTGGACCGATACAACCTTCATATGAGCTACATTCTACACAGCCTAAATCTTCAGGTAAGCAGACCGTCTCACAACCAGCTGGATAATAAATAGTAATAATATTACTACAGACGGCTTGAGTATCACTTTTTCCCAATGATAAGAATAACATCAAGGCAAAAGTAACAACTAGTAAAGCTTTTCTAAAAATCATAGGTCATTAAAAATAGTGGTTGTGAATATTGATCATGTAGTGACAGAAAAACTTTTTTAGATTCTTCATTAATCTTTTCTAGTGGCCACCCACGCTGGTACATTAATGCCTTAATCAATAAAATTTCATTTTCTCTGGCTATTTTTTCTACATCCCAGCCAAATGTCCTTAAAGCAGCAGTATTATTATATAAATAAACACTTAGATTATCTCCTTCTTGATAAACATCATATCCAAGATGATTTATCACCTGATTATTTTCTCCTATCCAAGTTATCTTTTGTGCTTGAGGTATATCTGTAATAATTACATTAACTTTTTTATATTGATCATTAGCAAAAATATCAGAGAAAATCTGTTCTACTTCTTCTAGTTTTGCTCCATCATCAAGGGTAAATTGCAGTGATTGGTGATAGTCAACCTCTTCAAAACTAGTTTGCTTAGAGGAGTTTACAAATAATGCTACAAATTTAGGTAAAACTAAAAAACTAAATAGAAATAAAACCAAAAATAATGATACAAACATTATCCAAAAAAACTTAGACTTACCAAATATTTCATCCATATATTCATACTATCACTTTTATCAAGTGTTGATCTATAAGCTAGATTTATTATGGATCTTATTGAAATGTTTCTCAAATATATTCACTCTAACAAACAATGAATGTAAAGACATAATCACGGCATAAATAAATCCACGTACACCATCGCGGTAGCCTTGCTTAATTAAGTAATTATATAAAAATTTTAGTGGTGGAAAGAATAATAACTCTACAAGTAAACCTAAACTTGGTTTTTGTGTTCTTAACCTTGATTCTAAGTATGCATAACGAGAAACTTTGCTAATAAAACTACTTAAACTAACATGAGAATAGTGAATTAACTTAATACTAGAACCTGTTAACAAGTAATTAGGTTTCACTATGGCAGTCTCATGGACCTCCCTGTTATATTTAAGCTTATCTTTTTTACCCAATCTAACTAGATGGATTGCTCCAGCCTCACCATACTTAAGCTCTTTACCCATAAACACATCAGTTCTTACAATTGAAATTAAATCGTACTTTTTTTCTTCAACAAATTTTTTAATTTCTGAGATTGATGATTGTTCTAACACCTCATCTGAATCAATAAACATTACATAATCATTCTTTGCCTTTTTTATTGATGTATTTCTAACTTGTGCAAAATCTTTAATCGGCTCTGAACCGGCATCAAAAAGAATAACTTCTTCAAACTCTTGAACTGATTGCTTTGTTTTTGATAGAAATAAATTATCTGCTTTAGAGTTATAGATAATAATGACAGAAAGAGGAATCTTACTCTTCATAATAATAAACATCTACTGATGGAAAGTGTTGTACTTTTGTTAAAGGTACTTCCTTTAATAATGAGTTCTTTTCCTCAATGTAATAGTACTTTTTAGATTCTGGATTTTCAGATACTCCTTGTTGATCACTGAGTAGTCTTAAATTATCAAAGACAGAATCAAACTTTCTAATCTCTCTGGTTGTATCAAACTTAAAGTCTCCACCAGAATGATCAATAATAAACTCTACAACTTTCTTTTGTTCACCAACAGAGTAACTATATGAAAAATCTTGGCTATTACTGACAAAGAAGTTATGATCAAAAACAGATCTGATATTAAGACCTCCCCATAAAATCAATAATCCCGCTAAAATCATTAATTTACCCTTGAATATTTGTTCCATGGCTACAGCTACCAAGATAGGAAATAGTATTATAAATGGTGGGAAATAGGCCTCTGAAGGCCCTCCATGGGCAAGATATCCAGCTGTGAGAATAATAGTAAAGACACCAACTATTTCCAAAGCTTTATTTAACTTCTTTTTCTTAAATCCTTTATAAATAACAACAAATGAGTAAATGATAATTACAAAGAAAATTAAGTTAATCAAAAAAATATCAGCACTAAAAATTCTACCGCCATATTTAATAAATGCATCTGACACTACATTTAATTTATCTGAGCCAAAACTATGTTTACCACCAAACAAACTTACTACCCTATATCCTACCCAGACAATAAATAGTCCTAATTGAGAAAATCCATTTTGAAGATCATAAATAATTTGAGGTAATAATCCGATTCCTAAAGCAGGTGTAGCTTCTTTAAGTAGACTTTTTATCTTTGCTTTTTTTAATCTATTTGTTCTATATAAAACATATGGAATTAAGGCAATGGTTGGAAAAACTGCTAATTCAAATTGAAATAAAAATGCCCAGCTAAGTACTGCAAAAAAAACTCCATTCTTTTTCTTTTCATAAAGCCTCATTAATGCAAATAAGAATAAGATCAGTGCTAAAGGGATTGGGTTTGTGTGATATGGCATTCTAGCCTGAGCAATAGCTAGCGGAGATAAAGCCATTAAGGTGGTCGCAATAATTGAAACTTCTTTACTTAGATATTTCTCACAAAACTCATATGTTAAAACCAACGCCAATAAAGATAAGAAAATATAAAAAACTGCAAAACCAGTAAGATTATTATTAAATAGTAAGGACAAAGCCATGTTTGCCCAGACTGTTACTGGCCCCTGTCTAAACCTTGGCAAACTTGAGGGAATACCAAGCAATGGGATAGTCTTATTTTCTATAGCTGTTTGAGCCTGTCTAATGTCATAAGCAGCATCATCAAAAAAAACAATTCTATTAGGAATATCCCAAGTTCTTAAAATAGTAGCTAATAAAAAAATTACAATTAAAATTAAATTAGCTGTAACAATTTTTTTAATATTTATGCCTTTAAAAATCATTTTTAACTTTCAAAAATCTCCAAATTAATAGTGGTACATTAATAAGTCTAGACATAAATATTCCAATAGCTGCTCCTTCTAAACCATATCTTTGTCCAAGAATAATTACTAAGAATGCCATTGTTAACACAGAACTCGCTAAATGAATATTAACAGCTAAGTATTCTTTCTTTGCCATAAATAAACTATAAAAAAGAGCTGAGAAACTTTGTAGTATTCCAGCTAATACTAACCAATGTAAAAACTTTGTTACCTCTAGCCATTGGCTACCAAAAATTAAATTAATAATAAATTCTGGAAAAAGTAAAAATGGTAATGAGAGAGATATAACTAGTAGCATAGTCATACCTGTCGCTCTATAAAAAGCTCTTAACAATCTTTTTTTATTACTTTGAAGTTTAGAATAAATTGGTAATGTTCCATGTGTAGCAGATCTTGCAAAGTCATAATTCATCTTATGTGATAGTGAGTAACCATAATGATACAAACCTAAACTACGGAGATTAGTCATCTTCCCAATTAAGAAATTATCTAAATTCTCATTCAAATAATCAAATAATGCTGAAAAACTCAACCACTTTGCACCCTGCATAATTTCTTCTCCACGAGATTTGCGATAAACAAATTGAGGTCTTTTTGGAAAAAATACAAACGAGATAATCACTTCTACAAGTGCCGCAAATATTAATGCTCCAACCAATGCATAAATAGATCTAGATAAATATCCTACTGTAATTGCAAAACTTGCTTCAGCAAAAACATAAGTGAATCTATATAAAGCGTCTTGAAAAAACTGAAGTTTTTTTTGCATTGAAACGATATATGGATTAATAAATCCTTTTATTACAGGCACTAGTGCAGTCAATGAAATTAAAATCAACAAATCAGGCTCATTAAAAAAATTACTTAAGGCAAAGCCTAGTAAAATCATAATAATTCCAATTATCATTCCTCTAATAATGGATATCACCCAAGCTGAATCAAGAAAGTATTCTACAGAATGCTTTGATCTTAAAATTGTAAGATTAACTCCTGTTTGAGTAGTAGCTTCTGTGACTCCAAGAGCGATAGTGACAAGAGAAAAAAGACCAAAAATTTCTGGAGATAAGGCCCGTGCTAAGACAGCCATTTTTAAAGCAATAACAACATATGTCATCATTTTAAGGATGGTCTGAAAAGAAAATCCTGCTAAAGCATTTTTTGTATAACCCATATTTTAGTAGGTGGTAGTTGGCAGCATTCCTGCACTTTGCGGAGGCCAATATCTAAAGAAAGCACGACCCACAATATCGGACTTTGAGATTGGCCCCCAAGCTCTTGAATCACTTGAATACGGTCTATTATCACCAGAAACAAAGTACTCATCAGGGCCTAAAGAGATAGTTCTACCTCTGATAAAGTCTCCCGGTAACGTGTCAAAATCATCTGGAATATATGGTTCAGGAATTGGTTGACCATTTACATAGTAGGTGTTATTTGACAAAGAAATTGTCTCTCCAGGAACAGCTAGAACTCTTTTAATATAGTCACAGCCCGTTCCTTCAGGACAGTGTGCTGTTTTAGGGGCATGAAACACTACGATATCACCTCTTTGTGGATCACCCATTTTATAACTAACTTTGTCAGTTAGTACGTATTCACCACTCAAGAAGTTTGGAACCATAGATTGCCCATTTACTTGATGAGGTTGCATGAAGAAAAGATATACCACCAGAAATATAGATAAAGCAATAACAACTGTCTCAATTAAATCCAGGAAAAATTCCCCTAATTTTCTTACACCTCTACTCATAATTAACCTTATTATTAATTAATAGCTTCTTTCACTACAACATATAGTTCCATTAATGAAACATCTTCTGCAGTGACTACTTTTCCTTCAACTTCACTATCAAGCTCTGTCCAGCTTGTACCATCATAGCCCATTAAAGTTAACTCACCTTCTTCATTTGCTCTGATACTGACAGTATTAGCATCACCACTGACTTTGCTTGCACTAGTTAATGAATATGCATCTGATGCAATCATCATCCCTTCATCTATTCCTTTTGGAACACCAGGAGTGTTATAAATTAGGACAAGACGATTGAGCGCTAAATCATCAGAATCAATTTGGAACTTAGCATCCTTTGAACTAAAGGTTGTTTCTTTTGTTTTATTCTCAAAGTATCTCCAATCCTGCTTTAGCACATAATTCTCAGATCCAATAAATCTAAGTTGTAAACTACCTCCCTTGATATCCTCATGATAGGTAATTGCTCCTCCAGCTGATTGAGAACCAAATAGTTTTTGAGTGCTAACCGGGAGTGTGTCTAGTTTAAGTAAATCTCCAAATCCTTGTAACAAAGTACCAGACTGATACTCTAACTCATATTCAACTTCTGTAGCTTCTTTTGGGACTTCAACTATCTTTATATTGATATGGTGTCCTCCACTAACTGGTGAGAGCATTACATAAGGACGCATAGCTACATCAATGATATTTTTTGGTTCTAAGACGGTCTTCTTTTTCTTTGATTCAGTTTGCTCAGTAGGTTTAGAGCCACCCATTTTTGATACAGCAAAGATCCCTCCGCCAAGTAACAAAACTATGGCAACAATGATTAGTGGTAGTTTCTTATTATTTGTTTTCATAAAAATTTAATAGTTTTTAAAATAAAATAAGTCACTTAGTATAAAGTGCTAACTACTTAATCTAACATATTTGCCAGGTACTCCTCAAGCTGAGTAATTTTAATTCTCTCTTGCTTGGTTGTATCTCTATTCCTTATTGTGACACTCTCATCCTCAAGACTCTCGAAGTCTACTGTAATACAAACTGGAGTTCCGATTTCATCTTGATAGAGATATCTCTTACCAATATTACCTCTTTCATCCCAAATAACAGGGTATTTTCTAGATAGATCGTTAAAGATGTCTTTAGCTTTTCCAACTAATTCAGGCTTATTCTTAAGTAATGGGAATACCGCAGCTTTATATGGAGCCACTCTTGGATGTAACTTCAACACAATCCTATTATTCTCTTCATCTTTCCAATAAGCATCGACCAATGTCATTAAGAATAATCTTCCAATACCAACCGCAGGTTCAATCACATGAGGAATCATTCTCTTTTGTGTATGAGGGTCTGTGTATTCTAAGCTCTCACCTGAATGTTTCATCTGTTGTGTCAAATCATAATCAGTTCTGTAAGCAAGACCCCATAATTCCTTCCAACCAAAAGGGAAATGATAATCAATGTCATAAGTTTCTTTAGAATAGAAGGATCTCTCTTTGTCTGTATGTTGTCTCCATCTAAGGTTTTCTCCACTGACACCAAGAGTATTAATCACAAAGTCCATCATCTTTCTTTGCCACTCTTCAAACAATTCTTTCCAATCTGTCTTCTCAGGATCAAAGAAATATTCAATTTCACCTTGCTCAAACTCCAGTGTTCTAAAAACAAATTGACCGGTTGTAACTTCATTTCTGAAACTCTTACCTAATTGACCAATACCAAATGGTAACTGGACTCTACTTGAGTTAAGAACTTGCTTGAAGTTTGTAAAGATACCTTGAGCTGTTTCACCTCTTAGATATACTTTAGACTTCTCTCCTGTAACTGCACCGATAGAAGTTTCAAACAATAAGTTGAACTCTTTTGGTTCACTAAATTCATGACCTTCAGGACTTAAAATTTTATGTTCTTTGATAAACTGTCCCATCTCCTGAGTGCTTAGATCTTCAACAACAAAGTCTTTAAACTCTTCTTTACCTTCCATCCATCCTTCAATGACATGATCAGCTCTGTATCTCTTGTTTGTCTTTACATCTACAACCATTGGGTCAGAAAAAGAACCAACATGACCAGATGCTACCCATGTTTCTGGGTTCAACATGATCTGACTATCAAGACCAACCATATCTGGTCTTAAGTTAATAAACTCTTTCCACCATAGGTCTTTAATATTACGAAGTAATTCACTTCCAAGTGGACCATAGTCATATGAGCTAGTTAAGCCACCATAAATTTCAGAGGTTGGGAAAACAAAGCCACGCCTCTTACAAAGGGCTACTACTTCTTCTAATGTTGGTCTATTGTTATTAGACATATTTACTTTCCTGTAGAGACAATAAAAAAAGGTCTCTACAAAGTATAACTTATTTATACCTTGTAGGGACCCTTCTTAAACAAAGGCGGTTCCACCCTACTTGCTAAGATATGATATCCATTCATCTTAGCCACTTTGATCTTTGACTGTAGTTTAGTAATAATCTTGCCAAGGATTATTATTTGTCTGAACTATGGTGATTATAGCATAATTAATTATTGTTCTACTTCAATCCCTTAACTTTCTAGGTATTAAATCATTAGTGTAATATAATGGACAAAAGAAAAAACAAAATATTAA
>JAOUMD010000010.1 GCA_029881675.1 Minisyncoccota bacterium
TCATAGCACAAGAATGTATCGTTGGACAAAATCTGCCCCAATTAATTCAACCTTGCAAGTAGATATTCAATCTCTTTCTTTTCAAATAACAACAGATTACTTATCTAGACCAGAGTTATTATCTAACCCAAATTTACCAGATAATTTTGAGGCAGTAACAATGGTTAAGAGGTTCCTTAGAAGAGTAGAAGATGCTGAAGATATTGCTACAGCCTCAGGAGAAATTGTTTTTCAAAAGTCACTTGGTGGTGATTTAGCAGAAGCTGTTTCATATTCAGATGCTGATTTTATTTCAGTAGATATAAATAGAACCCCAATTGACGATAGGTTCAGAATGTTTACTCCAGAGGGATATAAAGGTACAGTTCATGCTGTTGTAACAGGTGCTCTACAAGGCAATGATGGTTTAGTTCACTTTGAGAATAATTATCATGATGTTGATTACGACCAAGTTCATACTTATCCACTTAGATCTCCAAGAAGTGCTTGGAATATCTTAAAGTCAGGTGAAGGTTATATAGCTGGGTATGAGGGAACTGGACAAGCAGTTATTAGAACAGTTCAATTAGCTTACTATGATGACTTTGAAGAACAGGAATATTTACAACCTATTTATGTCTTTGAAGGTGATGATGGACTGATTGGGTATGTTAGTGCAATTGATCCAATGTATGTACAAGCTAAGGGTAAGTTAACTAGATAATTTTTTAATTTGGGTATAAATAACATTAAAGCTCCGGTTTGTGAGTGGAGCTTTTATGTGTGTAAAATTTGTTAGTTACTGGTTCATTGCCTGAATAGGAATGTCCCCTGTAGAGATCATTATGATAGTTACTAGAATTAGTACTATCACAATAAATACTACAAATTGGATTGATCCTTGGCCATTCATGTTGACAGCTTTCTCTAACAGAAATGAAGAAGATATTATGATCCTGTCTGGTAGAAAAGTCAATATACTTAGGTTTCTAGACCATTCTTCTATCTACTCCTACCTCCTGATATAATCCCACTATGACAAACACTCCCGTAAGAACAAGAATGGCTCCTAGCCCTACTGGTGAACTCCATGTGGGTAGCTTTAGTATTATTTTAAAGAACTATGCTTTTGCAAAAAAACATGGCGGTCAATTCGTCCTTAGAGTAGAAGACACAGATAAAGTAAGAGAAGTTGAAGGTGCTGGAGAAAGGCTATTAAACACTATTAAAGCCTATGGCTTAAGTTGGGACGAAGGTCCTGATGTAGGTGGTCCTCATGCTCCATATACTCAATCAGAAAGATTAGATTTATATGTAGAGAAAGCTAATGAATTAGTAGAATCTGGTCATGCATATCATTGTTTCTGTTCTAGAGAAAAGCTAGAAGCAGTTAGAGAAAAAGCTAGAGAAGAAAAGAGACCGCCTAAGTATGATCGTCATTGTCGTAATTTAAGTAAGGAAGAAGTAGTCAAGAAACTCTCTGAGAATGGTGAGTTTGTCATCAGGCTAGCTGTGCCAGATAATCGTAGTATTGTTTATACAGATTTAATCAGAGGAGATATTGAAGTTAATTCAGATATTATTGATGATCAAGTTTTATTAAAGTCAGATGGTTTCCCAACTTATCACTTAGCTGTGGTTGTTGATGATAATGATATGGAAATTTCTCACATTATGCGTGGTGAAGAGTGGTTAAGTTCTACTCCAAAGCATATCTTGTTATATGAAGCCTTTGGTTGGAAACCTCCAGTATTTGCTCACATCCCAATTTATCTTAACCCAAATGGTAAGGGTAAAATGAGTAAACGTAAGGGCGATGTGTCTGCTCAAAGCTTTTTAGATAAAGGATATTTACCTGAAGCATTACTTAACTTCTTTATGATTCTTGGATGGACTCCAAAAGATCAACGAGACATTATTTCTTTGGAAGAATATGTTCAAGAGTTTGATCCACAAGATATATCCAAGAAGTCTGTGGCATTTGATATAGATAAATTAAATTGGCTTAATGGAGTATATATCCGTAAGATGTGGGACGAGAATCAAGTCGATTTAGTTACTAGATTAGAAAAGTTTACACCAACTGATTTCCCTCAAGCTAAATTAGATCAAATTCTACCTCTTATTTATGAAAGATTAGAAAAATTATCTGATATTGAAGAGTTATCTGATTTCTTTTATAGAGATATAAAAGTAGATAGATCCCTATTACTTAAGAAAGCTGATAAAGAACTAGTTTCTAAGCAATTAGACGAGTTATATGCTGGTCTCAATGAAATAGAGTGGACTACTAGTGAGATTGAAAAAGTAGTTAGAAGTATTCAAGAAGAGCATGATTATAAAAAGAACCAGTTCTTTATGATGGTTAGAATTGCAGTTACAGGTAAGAAAGCTACCCCACCACTATTTGAAACAATCGAAGTTCTGGGTAAAGATTTAACTCTAAGAAGACTGAAATTAGCACTAACATAGTATTCATAAATAACACTTTTTAGTTATGACTCTAAAAGAAGCTGCTGCAATACGGGCTGTTAAATATAGCATCTTAGCAAATATTGGTTTGGCTTTGATTAAGTGGTTCTCTGGTATTTTTGGTAATTCTTATGCTTTGATTGCTGATGCAATTGAATCGACTTCTGATGTCTTTTCCTCCATATTAGTACTTTTAGGACTAAACTATTCAACTCTACCTCCTGATGAAGATCATCCTTATGGTCATGGGAAAATTGAGCCTTTAGTGACTTTTTTGGTAGTTGGTTTTCTGGTAGCCTCAGCTTTATTGATTGCTCACGATAGTATTCAAAATATTCAGACCCCTCATGACCTTCCAAAACCATGGACACTAATTATTTTGGGTGCAATTATCATTTGGAAAGAAATTTCATATAGATTAGTTATTAAAAAGAGTAAGGAGACAAATAGTTCATCTCTAAAAGCTGAAGCTTGGCATCATAGAAGTGATGCGATTACTTCAGTTGCTGCTTTTATCGGAATAGTTTTTGCTCTTTTCCTAGGTGAAAACTTTGCAGCAGCAGACGATTATGCTGCTTTATTTGCTTCAGGATTTATTTTATATAATAGCTATTTAATTTTCAGACCTGCCTTTGCAGAACTAATGGATGAGAATGTCTACGATGAGTTAACTCAGAAAATTAGAGAGGAATCAATCAAAGTAAGAGGAGTAAAAGGTACTGAAAAATGTCATATTAGAAAGACCGGAATGAGTTATCACTTAGATTTACATGCTTTGGTCGACGGAAAGATCAGTGTTGCTAAAGGACATAAAATTTCTCATAATCTTAAAGATAAACTGATAGAGTATATTCCAGAGTTAAGACATGTAACTATTCATATTGAGCCAAGTTAGATTTTGTATATTTTTCCCCTAATAGTTATTCCATAAGTTATTAATCTACTTAAGAAATTATTCTTTAATTTTTGTTATACTGACATATATCAATGTCACCAAAGAAGAATAAATCCCCTAAAGTAAATAAGCTGCGCATGTTTTATGCCGGCCTAAAAGATCGCTTTCATAAGACTCACTTTGAAGCTAGTGATTGGTTAAATCAGAAAGGAGTTGATGTTGATACTCTCAAGCAAGCAGGTAAGAGTGCTATTACTGCTACTACCTTAGCAGGTGCTGTTATTACTTCAAAGCCAGTTGATGCCCAAATGACTGAGCAAATTTTAGGTATTAATTCTAAGAAAGAAGAGAAGTTAGTTGCTCAAGTTACCTTAGAGGAACATGATGAGATTATAAAGAAGATGTCAGACTTTGTAAAAAGACCACCCGGTCATTTAGAGAGTGAAGATGAGCTATATTTAGAGCAACAAATCAGTGATATGCTGGGATTTGAAGTTACTGCAGAACTTGAAGGACATAGGTTGAATCATAGTATTGGCATTATGGGTGGAGAGCAACATTTGAAGAGATTCCCAACAGATACTCTTAGTCAACATGATGAATATAGGCAGGCAGGAATTGCTCCAGCTCGTGGAGCCTTTGGTTGGTTTACAGAAGGTGGAGAGTTAACAGGGAAAGCAATCGAAAGAGAAAAGTACTATTTTGCAGTACAAACATTATATCTTCCTGATTGGAATTCAAACTATAAAGACCTTAAACCTTGGTATAAATACCGTAAGATGGTCGCTATAAATCCTGTTGATGGTATGGCTGTAGTAGCTGTTGTTGGTGATGCAGGTCCTGCCCAATGGGTTGGAAAACAATATGGTGGTTCACCTGAGGTTATAAGAGAAGGTAAAATTTGGAGTAAGGAAGCAAGGGGTAGAGTCATTTTAATGTTTGTTGATGACCCTGAAGATAAGGTGCCTCTTGGATCAATTGATATTAATGAATATAAAAAGCAACTTGCACAGGGACAAGAAGAAAAATGAAAAATGTTTACTATGCACCACTAGTTAGATGGGAAATTGTAGAAGAAATTATTCTCCTGGCAGATCCTGATGATAGACAAGAAGTCCAGAAGTTAGTAATAGGCTCTATTGATCATATCGTTATGGAAACAGTTTTGTTGCATTTGGATAAAGAAGATCATGAGGAATTTTTAAAGAAAAGCCATGAAGCTTACCATGACCATTCCTTATTAGATTGGATTAAGAGTAAAGCACATGGAGTTGAAGAAGCAATCCAGAGAGCTATTAGAGACACTAAATCTTCAATCAGATCAATTTTAGAATAGATTTATCTTAGATAGTTGGATATTAATATAATCAAAAACCCACTCCTAAGAGTGGGCTTTTTAATTCTTTACTATAGTTACTAGCGAGTAGCAGAAATTACTACACCTAACTCAGCAGATGGAGCGGTAACAGTAACTCTATTATTTGCAGCACTAGTGACAATGGTATAACCAGTGTCATGAGCAGCAGCACAGGCAGCTTCATCAATAGCTCCAGCAGTTGTTGGATCTGCAGGAAGTGCAGCTAAGTAGTCAGTGACAAGAAGTGCACAAATGTTAGCGCCTGTATCAGAGATATTAGCAGCTGTTGTAGTGATACCAGCAGGTAATTGACCAGCATTATCAGCAGCATACTGATGTACAGCATTTAAGATTGCATTAACATCACTACTACGTTGAGTGTTATTAGCTTGAGCGAATTGTCTCGCAGGGTTAATAGCGATCAAAACGATTGCTAAAAGAATGGCTAAGATACCGATTACGACCAAAAGTTCGATCAAGGTAAAACCTTTTTGTTTAATTCTCTTACTAAGAGAGGCAGGCATAATTTTCATTTAATCCTTTTTTTACTAATAATTTAGTTCCATCTAGTATAGATTGTTTTTGACGAGAGAGTCAACTCTTTATTTAAAATGACAAGTTAATTATTTGCTGAAGTAGTAATAACGGAATCATAGTCTATCTGATCATTTTCCTGGATAGTATATTCTTGTCCAATACTTTCGATACTTTCTAGGATGATTGCTCTGACTGAGCTAGGAACACTGGGAGAAAAGATTACTGATGTTTTTCCAGAAGTAATAGTTTTTGCATTTCCTACCGTGATGTTGTCAAATCCAGCATCTTCTAGTCCTTCTTTGACAATTCCAGCTTGGCCAGTAATACCAGATCCATTAAGGACTCTAATCTCATAAATATCAAAGTCTATTGTTTCTTCGGTAGCTTCTTTTTCTTTAAGGTCTGCTTGGGCAGAGTCCGTCGCTGATTTATTGTCATTAGTATTACTTATGATGGAAGAAGGTGGTTGTGCTGTTTGGTTTTGTTGTTGCTGATTAATTAGTTTTTTATCTTGTTGTGCACGATTATAATTAAAGATAAGGGCAAAGATAAGGACAATAATAAGAAGTCCAAAAACAACACTTAAGATAACTAAACGTTTTCTGTCTTCTGGTGCAGGAGCATCTTTCTCAATTCTGAGAATAGTTTTCTTTGGTTTTATATCTAAAAGATTATAGTTAGTAAATTTAGGAACAGCACTCAGAATAGCTAAACCTTCTTTGGTGGTACAGTTTTCTCCTTCTACCATGCCTTTGATTACTAAGTCAGGTAAAATCATACTTACATTAAGGTTAAGCTTTTTTAGAGAGTTAAGGATAGGCTCATAGAAACCTCTGTTTATGGCAACTACTTCTAGTTTTTTTCCAAACTTAAATTGTTTGATAAAAATGTCATCAAAGGGAATTAATTCTGAGAATTTTTCTATTTGTGCTTCTTGTTCTAGGGGATCTTTAATAGTACTTTCAAGACTTTTGTGAAAGTAAGTACTTTTATTTAAGATAATAGTTACTTGAGCACTTTTTAATCCAGATTCATCAATAATTTTTGTAAGAGCTTTATCTAGTTTATAGGTATTTATTACTTCTAAGTCTTTGATAATATCAGTAGTGAGTTGTAGTTCAAAGGATTGGTCTTGATGAGCACGACAAAAAAAGATCTTATTACGATGGACAAAAATGATCAGTCGGTTAGTCTCTGTAGGGCTCATATTATGATATTTCCTTCCAAGAATTTACGGTAAGAATGCTATCTACATATGTAGTAGTTATTTCTAGTTTTCTAGAAAATTCTCCCAAAACTGCTTGGACTATAATGGTTTTTTCACCATTTCCAGTGACAGTAATAGTAACAGTAGCATTATCTACTATTAGTATTTCTCCAGTATAGCTAGGATCGCGTAGTAAAGACAAGATAGCATTTTCTGCTCCACTTTCTGCTGCAGAGATGGTGATAGAGCTTTGTTGGAGATTTGAGCTAGCTCTAGTGTTATCTATCACCCAGGAAACAGCTGTAGTACTAATGATAATTCCGACTACAGCTACAACTAAAAGAGTTACTAATATATAGCCACCTTGTTGGCTATTTTTTAAACTATTAGTTTTATTATTATTTTTCATATCTATCTTGTCGCTGCAAAGAAATTATATTCCCTAGACTCTATTTTTCCCTCTGACTCATTTTGGCTGACAATTTGTGTTTCAGCTTGTATCCCATTTTTACCACCTTCATTTCCAAGTCTTGTTACATTAAAGATGGTCATATTTACATCTTTGTTGTTGATAGCATAAGTTCCTGTACTATCAGTAAAAGACAGTTTATTGTTAATGATTTGATAGGTAACAGTTTGTCCATCAATTACCAGTTGAAGGGTGGTAGAACTATCTCCAAGCAGGGCGGGTTCAATAATCTCTTGAGCACGATTGATGTCATAAGTAAGGCGAGAAATCATATATCTACCATCTCGCTCTACACTTGACGTTTTTTCTGCTTCACCACGGATATTAATCACAGAGGCAAAAAGTCCAGTAATAATTATTAAGATGATCATAGATAAACCCATGTACATTAGGAGTTCAACTAAACTAAAACCACTTTGTTTGTTTCTAATTTTTTCTAGTAGTGCATATGATTTATTTATCATTGATTATGGCGAGTAATTAACTCTAATTTCTTCAAAAGAGGGTGATGAACCAATATTGTTTGTAGAAAAATATGCTTTGTATCTAAAACATTGACCAGGATTTTCATAACCTATTCCATTATTATCTAAAGGTATTGGAGAATCATCAGTGAAGAAGGTAGCCCCAGTGCCATCTGGGCCAATATAATTATAGGTAGAGTTAAGACAGTTTCCAGAAACAGGATCAGTCACAGCTACCTGATACTTTAGTTCTGTCCCAGCTAGGACTGTATCTATAACTTCAAAACGATTGAATACTACAGAATAATTTGGATCAAAAATACTAGATTCAAAAGTACCTTCAGTGGCAAATTGACCACCCGGTCCACCTTCTACAATCTTTAATTCACTAGTACTGTCGCCAGTTAGTACATAAGAATAAGCGTCTCCATCTGTTTCTAAAATAGCATCAAGGTCATTGACCCCACTATCTATTTCTATTCCACCACAATTGCTTGGATTTGTTTCATTGGTGATATCTATAACTTGGTATTCTTGTCCACCAATTCCACCCATGATGATTTTGTTTCCAGGGACAGAGAGAACTGCCTTAGGGTTCATGCCAGATGAATCATAAGAGCCAATAGTGGATTGATCATTTAATTTACTAGAGGTATCAATGATAAAAAGTTCATTTAAGGAATCAGAATGACTTGTCACTATATAACTTCGTGTTCCATCAGTACTTACTACAACATCTTGGGCACCAAGTCCATTGACATCTGCCCAAGCCACAATACTTAGATTTGTAGGATCACTAATATCAATAATTTGTAATTCTGGATTACCATCAATGGCAACATAGGCAAAGTTACCAACTATAACAATCTCTTTTCCTGTCCCAGCTAAGATAACTCCATCTGAATCTAAAAGAGGTCTAGCTCCATTTTTAGAACTAAGGTCAAAGCTCCATAAAGTATTATTTTGGACAACAAGTCCAAGCTGGTCTGAAGTAACAACACTATCTGCATTTTGTGATCCTGGTAAAGCCACAGAACCAACTTCAATAAATGGAGTATTTAAGATATCAATGATAATAACTTCAGTTTGGTTATTATCTGCAGCTATATATGCATAGTGAGATTCAATAAAAACATCGTTGGTTTTATAACCATTAAATTCTCCATCAATCTGAGCTGTTGGAGGATTATCATTACTGATATTTACTTTTGCAATTGATACTCCAGAAGCATTCTCTCCTGTTCCAGCAATTAGCTGGTTCTCGATAGCTGATATCGCTTGTGCAACACCTTGTTTGGGTAGATCTAGCTCTGCTGCAAAATTTACATCTGGAACACACCAATTAGAACTCCCACCAGCACCTAAGATTATCTCTCCACCCTCACCATTAACTACTGTAGTCCCAGTTTTTTCTCCAAGAATAAAGTCACTTTCTGTTGTTTCTATAAAAGCTAAGTTATCTAGATATCTAGTTAGGTATGATTGCGAATATATATTTGAGCTAAAAGGATTATTCCAGCTAATGGTTACTTCGATTTTCTTTGTTGAAGGATCAAGGTTTCCACTTTGGTTAATAAAGCCATTTTCATCTCTGAATACATCACTAATTACAACTTGTCTAGTTAGTCCATTTATAACATCTGTTCCAGCAGATAGGGTCCAAGTATTTCCATCCCTATTAGGATGAAATGTCCCATTTGTTGAAAAAAGTGACCAACCTCTTTCTCTAACAACTTTAAGAATTTCTTCTGTTTCTCTTAGTAATAGTGAAGCAGCAATTCTTTGTTGTTGTTGAGCTCGCCCATCTCTAGTAGCAAGAATCCCAGAAAATAATGCAGGCAATAAAATGATTAATAGAGCAGCAGCAAGCAGGATTTCAATTAGTGATTGGCCTTTATGCCCTTTCATAATCATTCTGTAATTACTCCTAATTTATTAAAATTATATGTTTCTACTTTTCCAGAATTACTTTGTAGCTGAAATGAAGCTGCAGTTGGGTTAAACCCTGAAATTTCTCCGCTATTTTGTAAAAAAACGATACTATTAGTAGAAAAATTAATATTTGTAATTGTGTTTGTTGCGGGAAGTTTGATAACAAAATTATCTGTAGCACTTGGATTGTATGCAGATCCAGTAAATAGTGTATATTGATCACTTTCAAGATAAATACCATAAGAACTGCCATCCCCAGAACCACTAGTATTTCCAGTCATAGCATTAAATTGTTGTGACTTTAAATCTGAAACAATTGATTGACTCCCAGTAGCAAAACTGGCTGTAGGAATAAGGTTAGAAAGACTGATAGTAGAAATACCAATTAAGGTGGAAAAAATAGCGATCACAATTAATAACTCAATCAAAGTAAAACCAGCGTTTTTTTTGTTTAGTAAATTAAGTTTTATCATCTTTGGCCGACTTGACCAATCAAGCCATAAATAGGAGCAATAATAGCCATCATCATTCCACCTACTACAACTCCTACAAAAATAAGCATGATAGGTTCTAGTAATGCAGTAACTTTGTCTAATGATTTACTTACTGTATAGTCCATTTTTTCTGCGATATTTTTCATTGAGCTTTCAATACGGCCAGTTTTTTCTCCAACTTCAATAAGTTTAATTGCCACACTAGGAAAGACATTTTTTTCTGTTTTTAAGACTTGTGAGAACTGTTTACCCTCTGATGTTTCTTTTAATGCTTTGTGAATTAATCTTTCAACTTTCCTCTTTATGATAACTTCTCTAGCTAGTTCCAAAGCATAAACAAAGGGAATCCCAGAAGATAAAAGTAGGTACATACTTCTTGAGAAACGAGTGACATCAATTTCTTCCATCAAGCGGGAAATCATTGGTAGTGAGAATAATACTCCAAGGAAAATCTCTCTTTTTTGGTTATAAAGAAAAATCATTAAAATAATAAATGCAACAAAACCAGCTGTTAGATATGGCCAATAAGAAAGTAGTGTTTCAGACATGAAAATGAGAACTTTTGTTGGTAAGGGAAGTTCAACTTTAAGTCTTGAGAAAACACTAGAAATTTTTGGGATAACTACAACCAACATGGTAAAAAGAACCATTACAAAAACGAACATAACAATGATTGGATAAGTTAGGGCTGTTTTAATTTTATCTGTAAACTCCATTTCTTTTTGGAGGTTTTTGCTTAAATCAACAAGAGTAGTCTCTAAGTTTCCAGCCTCCTCAGAAGCTTTAATTAAATTAACTGAGATAGAGTTAAAAACTCTAGGAAATTTGGCAAATGTTGTGTGAATGTGATGCCCAGCACTAAGGTCTTTAGTGAGTTGTTCTAAGATTTTTTTTTGGCCACCTTTGGCATCTTCAAGTAAAGTTTCAATAGCTTCATAGGTAGGAATACCTGCCTCAAGCATAGTTGCTATGTTGGTAATTAGAACAATTTTGTCGTTTCCAGATATACGTAGTTTATTCATATTGATTTAATTACTCTACGGCTTTTGTAACTCTCAAGACTTCTTTTACAGTGGTTAATCCTTGAGAAATTTTGCTTAATCCATCTTCAAACATAGTAGTCATACCTTCTTCAATTGCTTGCTTGGTGATTGTTTCAGCAGTGGCTTTTTCAGAAACTAAATTTCTAATATCTTCACTAAGTTTAATAATTTCATAAACACCGACTCGTCCTGAGTATCCACTGTTATGACAGAATTTACATCCTTTGCCTTTGCTGATAATTAACTTGCTTTTTTTGGCTGATTTTGTTTTGGGCTTTCCTTCTTCAGTTGCAGCATTTACATCAAAGTATTTGCTAACTTTATCTTCAGGGAAGAATTTGAGGAGTTCTTCACGTGGGGTTTCAACGCCCATCTTACATTTGTCACAAATTTTTCTAACAAGTCTTTGGGCAATGATTAGGTTAACTGTTGAAGCTGCTAAGAAAGGTTCAACTTCCATATCAAACAGACGAGGTAGTGCTGTGGCGGCATCATTGGTGTGAAGGGTGGAGAATACTAAGTGACCAGTCAATGCCGCATTAACAGCAATGCTAGCAGTTTCATTATCACGGATTTCACCAACAAAAATACTATCAGGGTCCTGTCTCAAAATTGATCTCAACCCGTTTGCAAAAGTTAGATTTGTTTTTTCATTAACTTGAACTTGGTTAGCTCCTTGAATTTGGTATTCGATAGGATCTTCTATAGAAGTAATATTTACCTCTCTAGTATTGATGTGTTTAAGGATTGTATATATTGTCGTTGTTTTTCCTGATCCAGTCGGACCAGTACAAACAATCATTCCATAAGAGCTTTTGAAAGCTTGAGTTACTTTAGTGAGATCTTTTTTACTCATGCCCAAATCAGCTAAGGTAGAAAATTGTGCTTTTGATCTAAGTAAACGCATAACAACTTTTTCTCCGTAGGCGATAGGGAGAATAGAGATACGAAGATCCAGTCTTTCATCATCAACTTTTGTACTAATCTTTCCGTCTTGTGAAGATAAATGCTCATCAATTCTTAAACGAGACATGACTTTAATTCTTGTCACAACACGGTCATGAAGCTCTTTAGAAAGAATTAAAATATCTCTCAAAATACCATCGACTCTAAAGCGAATTAAAAAATCTCTTTCTCTTGGCTCAATATGGATATCAGAAGCACCTTCTCTTTGGGCAGTCTCTATTAGAAGATCGATCATTTTCTTGACGGGTGGATCATGAGCGGCTGTAGTAATAATTTGAGAACGGTCCTCACTCAGTAGATCTTTAAAAAGTTTTTGGTAGTCAGTTTTATAATGGATGAAAGCTTTTTCTAAATCTTTGGCTGTAGCATAATATGCTTCAACCTGAAGTCCTGTCTTGTGGGCGATCATCTTTAATAGATCAATATTGTCAGGATTGGAAATAGCGACTTTGAGAGTTTTTTCATCCTTATAAAAAACTAAAGAGCCAGTTCTATGAGCAATTCTTTCTGGAATTATAGCTAAAACGGGAGGAGATAGTTCAACTTTGGAAAGTTCTACAAAAGGAATTTTAAGACTTGTCGCAACAAGTTTTCCTAGTTTAAGATCACTAATAACTTTTTTTCTAATTAAGGCTTCTTCTGTACTAATATTCTCTTGCTTTGCATAGGCAATAACTTGATTTAGTTCAGCCTCAGTAAGGAGTTTGGCTTGAAGAACGATAGTCTTGAGCTTTTCTTTGGGCAGATGCATACATTACTATCATAGATAAATTTAAGGCAAGTAGGAAGGTCTAGTTATGTTGTTTTTTGATAAATAGAAAAAAAATATTAGTGATTGTAATGATTTAATAAATTAAGCAATAATTAATATCAATTTTAGAGTAAAATACCACTTATGATTCGTATTAATTTATTTGTAGGATCCCGCTATCCAGTAAACCGTAAGATGATTAGGGAGAAGGCTCAAGAAGTCTTACTTGCCAAAGGAATTGATCATATTGAGATTGATATCTCCATTGTTGGTTCTAGAAAAATAAAGAAATTAAATGAATCAGAGTTAAAGCATGAAGGCACAACCGATGTCTTATCTTTTCCACAACATGAGAAAAATAAATTAGATGATTTTCCTTTGCCCGAGGGAATCCCACCTCATTTAGGTGATATTGTGATTAGTTTTCCAGAAGCAGTCAAAAATGCTAAAAAGTTTGGTAAGATGGTTGACCAACAGCTTTGTTTCTACTTAGAACATGGCATGATGCACCTACTTGGATACCACCATGATTAAAAGGATTGAAGTATCCATATGGTGTATAATACCTGAGTAAAAAAAAGTCAAGATAATCATTAATTAGAAACCCCCTTAAATTATGCCTAAAGTACCACAAGCTATTCTTAATGATATTGAAGAATTAGTTAAGAAAGCCAAATCTCGTGGTTTTGTAACTCAAGAAGAAGTTTTAGATGCCTTTGTAGAACCAGAACTCTATATTAGTCTTTTAGATGACTTTTATGACAAAATTACTGTCATGGGTTCAGATATCTTTGAATCTGTTACCCAAGATAAAGAAGAAGATTTAGTCTCTGATACATCCAGAGAACTTGAAGTTCTTTCTAGTCTTAAAGCGACCGGTAGTGCTGATCCTGTCAGAATGTACCTTAAAGAAATTGGTCGTATTCCTTTACTTACCAGAGAAGAAGAAATTAGATTAGCTCAAAGAGCAGAAGGTGGTGATCTCAAAGCCAAAGAAAAACTTACTTCATCTAACTTAAGACTTGTTGTTTCCATTGCTAAAAAATACATTGGACGTGGAATGACTTTCTTAGATCTTATCCAAGAAGGTAATAAAGGTCTTATCAGAGCGGTTGAGAAATATGACTGGACTAAAGGTTTTAAATTTTCAACTTATGCAACCTGGTGGATTAGACAAGCTATCACTAGAGCAATTGCTGATCAAGCTAGAACAATTCGTATTCCTGTTCACATGGTTGAAACAATCAACAAATTAATGAGAACAGCACGTAAGTTAATGCAAGAATTAGGTAGAGAACCTACCCCAGAAGAAATTGGTGAGATTATGGATCTTGATCCAGATAAGGTTAGAGAGATTTTCAAAATTTCCCAAAATACTACTTCATTAGAGTCACCTGTTGGTGATGGTGAAGATGATTCTGTTCTTGGTGACTTTATCGCAGACGATAAGCAAACAACTCCTTATGATTCTACCTCTCAACATATGTTGACTGAGAACATTAGAGAAGTTCTTTCTGCTCTTTCAGACAGAGAAGCTAGAGTCCTTGAAATGAGATTTGGTCTTGAAGGTGGTAAACCTATGACACTTGAAGAAGTTGGTCGTAAGTTTGGTGTCACTAGAGAGAGAATTAGACAAATTGAGGCAAAGGCATTACGCAAGTTAAGACATCCAAGTAAGAGAAAAAGACTTCAAGATTTCTTAGAATAAGTTTTACCTCAATAAGAACTAGAAATTTAGGCAATTGATTGTTATAATCAGAGTCTGTTCTTTATATATATATTCTCCGATAGCTCAGCGGCAGAGCAGGAAGCTGTTAACTTCAAGGTCCTAGGTTCGAATCCTAGTCGGAGAGCCAATTAGAACTTGGTGCATATTTTAGCACTAAGTTAAACGGAAATTTAACCGTATATCGCAGTATTTCATCATCTAAAGTTACGTTCGAAAGTACTAAGTTTAACAAAGCTCTTTTTTCTAGTGGTTTAGAACGGGAGAAGATGTCAGCAGAGCGTGATCCAATTTCCACCAGATGCGAAGTCGTCATGTAGTATTCTTTATTGGCTAATTCTAACTTAGCAATTTGCTCTCTTAGATCGTGGATCTTATCTTCATTTTTTTTCTTTATTTCAAGAAAGTGTTCCATAGTAATATACCCATCTAATTGGTTGTCGTATGCAGTTGTTGTGCGAGTCTCAAATCTTTTTATTTCTCCGTTCAAATGATTAAGCTCTTTTTCAAAGAAAGAGTTTTTATCTTTGTGAGATTCTTTCAGGGAGCGGGTTATTTCTTCTAGTTTTTCTTTTGGTACTTTGAGGTTATCAAATATATTGAAGAACTGTTCGTCTATTGTTGATTCTTTGACGCTTTTAACCTTCTCATGTTTTTTGTGATAGTTGGTGCAATGATAATAAACATGGTGATTATATTTACCACTTTTTAATTTTCTTTTTTTACGCTCTGGTGTGATTCTACAACCACACTTATAGCAAGTAATTAAACCTCGGTACGCAAACTCTAAGCCAGCGTATTTGAAGGGTTGTGTTCTTTGATTTCTTTTATTTAGAAGATCTTGGGCTTTTTGAAAAGTCTCATTGTTAATGAATAGTTCGTAATTATGTGAGTATTCTTTGTCTCCATGCTCAATGATTCCAATATAAAATTTTTTGGTAAGAATAAAGTGAACCATACTCTTAGATTTGTTGATGTTAAATTTCTTTTTTAGTTTATTGGAAATGTTGAGGATTGAGTAGTTCTCACTTACGTACCAATCAAAGATTTGTTTTACTACGAGGGAGTTAAACTTATCAGGAACTATCCACTTTTTCTTGCTCTCTAAGGTGACATTTTTATACCCAAAGGGAGCCATGCCTGGCAACTCACCGTTGTCTAATTTTCTTTTACGCGAGATGCGCTCATCATCTTTAAGCCTGTTTATGGTTTGTTTTGCTAAAAAAACTTTTAAGTCCCAGTCTTGAATATCTCTCCCAGTGGATTCTTTTGTGATTATGAGTCTGTCATTAACAAAATGGATTTGCTTATCATATTCTAGTCTCAGGTTATCTAAATCAACAGCATCTCTAAAGTTTCTAGTAATGCGATCTACTCTGTAGGTGATAATTGCAGCAATTTTTTTATTTTTTCTAACATAATCAATCATTTCATTGAACTTTTTTCTTATTTTTCTATCAGCACTTTCTTGAAAAACGAACTCGTCTTTTTCATCAACTGTAAAACCTTTTTTTCCAGCATATTTTCTTAAAGCAGGGAGCTGTATTTCTTTTAGTGATAGCCCTTCTTCTTCCTGACGTTTAGTAGAGACGCGGGCTAATATGACTGCCTTCATGCTTTTCGCCCTTCTTTTTTTACTTTTGATTTTGTGATGAATTCTTCCAGAGTTTCTTTACTAATTCTGTATTGTTTGCCAAATTTATAAGCTGGGAGTTTACCGTTTTTTGCCCATCTAAAAATGGTCATGTAGCTCATCTTTAGAAGATCAGCGACTTCATACAGAGTATAAAATTTATCATTCATATTTAACTTTATTTTACATTAATTAACATATTTAGACAACAATCACTAAATATCAAATACCTGAATAGGTCTAAATCTTTCAGTTTCTGAAATAATTTTATTTATTAGCAGTTCTTTTTTTTGGTTTACAACGGACTCAGATTTGTTCTTGAATGAGTACCATGCACTTGACCCAGCTGGAAATACTATCTCTCTTGCAGTTCTAAGATCATGTTCATTGACTATGTTTTGGAAACCGAGGTATTGAAGAAGGAAGCTAGGTTTTAGTTCAGGATTGCTTCTGGCTAATGATAATAGTTGGTCAGAAAATGGCTTATCATCTTTTTTAGTAAAAATTATTTTTTCTTTTATCTCGTTGAGAGTAAGCAAGCATATTAATTTAGCAACTTTAGTTGAAAATAAATTGCCAAACGTTGGTTCAATATCCTGATTAATTTTTTTAAGAACAGTACGGATTCTTTTTCGATTATTTAACCGAATTTCCACCCTCAGTACCTCAAAAGGAGGGCTTTTTCTTTGTTTGAGCTTAACTGTATGAAAAAAATCACGCTGAGGAGCTTTGTCATTGTCAACGCTTTTCTTTGGGCTGATATTTGCTTTTGCTAGATCTTTCATCTTGTCATAAAAAATTATTTCAAAAGTGTTGGTGCGGTAGCTAAGACTATGACCTTCGTTTCTGTAATCTGCTTGATTTGCATCAAAAACTTTACTGATGTTTGCTCTTCTAATTTCATCCATATAGGTGAAAGGAAATGAATAATCAGTTAAGACAAAATTTTTCCCATAATCAATTTTTGAAACAAGAGAGGTTGAAAGCTGTTCTAGCTCAATCTTCACTCCCATTTCTAGCAATGTGTCTTGGAGCCTATGAAGCACCTTGATAAAATCATCTTCGGAGACTTCATCAAGATTGTTGCCAAACATGAGCTTAGGAATTGAAAATTTGATATATAGGGTTCTTTGTATGCCCATAGGTCTAACGTGCTTATAGAGTGTTAGGTTGGGTCTATATTCTCCTTCTATTTGTTTGTAGTTTTGTACTGATCTTTGATATTGCTTGAAAGAAGCAAGCACAAATTTTGCATTAGGAGTAAATTTTTCAGGATCAATAATTTGGAAGTCAGGATAGTTAATCACTAACACTATGGTATCTATCATTGTTATTGCTCATTACTTTTTCGTACTTATTTATAATCACTTGTTCTAATTCTTGGCTTTTGTCTCTATTGATTGGGTGATAAATGTTGATTGATGTGTTTGCCAATTTTTTCGTGGGGAAGGTGAGTCTGTAGCCACCTTCAAGCTTGGTATAAATACCAATTGATCCAAGGTAAAGCCACTCATCAATTACGCAGCTGGCAAAGGCAATTAAGCCATTATTGGGTTTAACTGGAGTAATTTCTACTTCGTTAATTATCATGACTTCTTTCTGGGTAATACTTATCTCGATACTCTAAATCTTCTTTCTTTAGTCGTTGATCTATTTGAGAAAGTAATTCAAAGAAGGTAATGAGGTTATTTAATTCGTCTTTTTGGGAGAGGGGATTTTCTGTAGAAGAACAGTCAGCATCATTTGGATGTGAAGAATGTTGTTCGCTAGTAGTCGCTACGTTTTGTGTAAGCATTGCACCAAGATTTCGTTACTTGTCTTCTTGGTGTATCAAAAAAAGCCACTAAGAAGAGAATAATTCTCAATCTTATTTGGCTTCTTTATGTCTTATTATGGCTAATTCGCCCGCTCGACTTCTTTAATCCCAACTGAGTAATATAAATATATCACTGCAAAATAGATTGGTAAATAGGCAAAAAACGTGTATTTTGTTACACAAATATCAGATGCACATAAGAAAATTTTCTCATTCCTCCCGACTCCTCATTAGAGTTAGAGCGTCAGCCAACAACTCAGGAGAAATGTTTGAAAAGTTGTTTTGACTGCTATCTACTAGTGGTTCTTTCTCTCTCATTCCATGACTTGCTTTGAGTAAAAACATGGAGAATCTAGTGTTGTAGTTACCTTGAAGACCATTGGTGATAAGTAGCTCTCTCTGTGCATCTCTGAGATTATCCATAGTCTGCGAAAAATCAGGATATAGCTTCTCCCAGTCATAAAGAGTCCTAGTTCCCAGCTTTAGTTTGGCAGAAAGACCCTCAATTGTTGGAAAAACACCCTCTTTTAGACACTTGTTTGTGTAAGTAGTTGCAGCAGGGGGGATTTTGGGGCTATATTTAGTTGGTCGTCCTCTTTTCATACTCTAAGTATAGTTACTCAAGACGGGATTTGTGTCTTTTTGTAGGCATGTAATCATTACACAAGAGCTATTTAGCTATCTTTCTAATCAAAAGTGGTCAACTATACTCTATAATGAGGGTAAGTTTTAATAATTAAAGATGTAAAGAAGTAGTAAACATAATGCCAGAAGCTAATGCCAGAATTAAAATCAACAAATTACTTGAAAAATCAGGTTGGAGATTAGTTGATTCTGATGAGGGTAAGGCTAGCGTTACTGTTGAAGATCATCTAATAGTATCTCCAAATAAAGAAACAGACACACTGGGTGAAGATTTTGAAAAAGCTAAGGGTGGTTTTATTGACTACTTGCTGTGGGGACAAAATAAAAAACCACTATGTGTATTAGAAGCAAAAAGAAGTTCTATTCATCCTTTAGATGCTAAAGAACAAGCAAGAACATACGCTAATTCTATAGGGGTAAAGTATGTGATTTTATCCAATGGAGAGTTGCATTACTTTTGGGATATTGAGGTCGGAAATCCTGAAAAAATATATCATTTTCCAAATCAAGAATCATTAGAAAAAAATGTTTCTGCTACTAAGGATACAAATGCTCTGGTTAATGAGGTAGTTGGAGATGACTACATTGCTTTAACACAGATGCCAGACTATCAACTTGACCCTCGTTGGAAAACAGAGGAAGGAAAGAAAGAGTTGATGGAGAATGAAGGGCTTAGATTTTTAAGGTATTACCAAAAAGAAGCTATAGAATCATTGCAACAAGCTATTGCAAAAGGTAAGAAGAGGTTTTTATTTGAGATGGCTACTGGTACTGGAAAAACACTGACTAGTGCAGCACTTATTAAGTTATTTATTAAAACAAAGAATGCTTCAAGAGTATTGTTTCTTGTGGACAGATTAGAGCTTGAAAATCAGGCAGAGAAAAACTTTAGGGAATACTTGAGCCCAGATATTACAACTGTGGTTTATAAGCAAAATAAAAATAGTTGGAGTAGAGCTGAGGTAGTTGTGACAACTATTCAAAGCATAATGCATGACAATAAGTTTGAAGACTTATTTAGTCCGACAGACTTTGACTTAATTATTTCAGACGAGGCTCATAGGGCTATTTCTGGAGAGGGTTTAAGTAGAAATGTTTTTGATTATTTCACTGGTTACAAACTTGGTTTGACTGCGACCCCAAAAGATTATTTGAAAAATTTAACAGATAAAGATCTGTCTGAAAAAGATCAGAGAGAGCTTGAGAGAAGAACTTTATTTTCTACATACGAAACCTTTGGTTGTAATAGTGGAGATCCAACATTTAGATATGATCTTTTAAGAGGTGTTAATGATGGATTTTTGATCAATCCCTACGTATTAGATTGTAGAACTAAGATTACGGCTCAATTGCTTTCAGATGATGGATATGCAGCAGCTAGTGAAAAACAAACAGAAGAAGCGGAGGAAGAGGTCTATTTTGCAAAGGATTTTGAGAAAAACTTTTTTAGTCCTAAAACAAATCAGCAATTTGCAGAAACATTTTTTGCCAATGCACAGAGAGATTCCGTTAGTGGAGAAATAGGAAAGACACTTATATTTTGTGTGAGTCAAAGTCACGCCAGAAAAATGGCTCAGATATTAAATCAAATGGCTCATGAGCTATACCCTGGTAAATATAATTCTGATTTTGCACTTCAAATAACATCTAGTGTAAAAGATGCTCAGCCATTCACTATTAGATTTGCTAACAATAATCTTAATGGTAGAACGGCTTTTTTACCTGGATATAAATCAAGTAAAACAAGAGTCTGCATAACAGTGGGCATGATGACTACTGGCTATGATTGTTCAGATATTTTGAACATTTGTTTAATGAGACCGATATTTTCTCCACAAGATTTTGTTCAGATAAAGGGCAGGGGCACCAGAAAACACCTATTTTCTTATAAGAAAAAGTTAAATGGAACTGAGGTGGCTGAGCAAAAACCAAAGGAAGAGTTCTACTTATTTGATTATTTTGCCAACTGCGAATACTTTGAGGATAAGTTTCCTTATGACGAAGTTATTGATTTACCAAAACAAAGAGAAAAACTAAT
Organism: Minisyncoccota bacterium; assembly: GCA_029881675.1. Lineage (GTDB taxonomy): Bacteria > Patescibacteriota > Microgenomatia > UBA1400 > PJMF01 > JAHDXH01. Next base: position 20,425 of record JAOUMD010000010.1, read on the forward strand.
TCCGACTGGTTCTGATCCAGGTGTTTCTTATCCACTTCCAGACGGTCAAAAAGGGTTTACTCGGTATGGTCTGGATCCATTACAAGGTATAAAAGGACTCAAATTAAGTGATGGTGGAATGAGAATAGATAGAGAGCTTTATCAGGCTGTTCAGCGAAAGAAGCAAGATCATGAAGAGCAGATTAAAAAATCTGATAAATTATGGAGTAAGTTTTCAAGCATTAACCTTATTCCAAAAGAAATTATTGATCAGGTCGAAGATATTTTTTATCTTTGCACACTCAACGAATCAATACTCAGTGATTTTAGTGCTAAAGAATTTTCCAACTATTCTAGTGATGCGGAGTTGTTTAATAGTCTGAATACTATTGGTGCAAAATGGATAGAAAATATAACTCATTTCTTAAATAAAGAATAATAGAAAGAAAACTATGCTTAATTCGGCTACAAAGAGAAAAATTGACAATGCTAGAGATATTTTGGTTGGTAAAATTCCTATGCCAACTACTCAGGTGGAACAGATAACTTTAGCTCTTATTTATAAATTCATGTCTGACATAGATAAGAAGTCAAAGGCTTTAGGTGATACCAGCGGTTTTTTTGCAAATGGTTTTGAGAAATATGCTTGGGATAATTTGATGGACAAATCTCTTTCAGCAAGAGATAGAGTCCAGCTTTATAGTGAAGGTTTGGAGAAGATGAGTAAAAATCCTCACTTACCTCAGTTATTTAGAGATATTTTTAAGAATGCTTTTTTACCATTCAGATCACCCGAAACTCTCAAGTTATTTTTAGAACAAATTGACGAGTTTGAATATGATCATAGTGAGGAACTTGGCAATGCATTTGAATACCTGCTCTCAGTAATGGGGAGTCAAGGTGATGCTGGTCAATTCAGAACACCAAGACATATTATTGATTTTATTGTAAAAGTTGTTGATCCATCAAAAACAGACTCTATTCTTGATCCCGCATGTGGAACAGCTGGTTTTTTGATTTCAGCATACAAGCATATTAAAGAAAAGGACTTAACAGCAGAAGAGCAGAAGAAGTTAACAGACAATTTTGTTGGCTATGACATTTCTCAAGATATGCAGCGTTTAGCAATGGTCAATATGTATTTACATCATTTTCCCAATCCTCATGTTTTTGAATATGATACGTTATCTAGTGAGGATAGGTGGGATGATGACTTTGATGTCATATTAGCTAATCCGCCATTTATGACTCCAACTGGGGGAATTAAGCCCCACTCCAAGTTTTCTGTTCAAACTACAAGAGCCGAAGCACTTTTTACTAGTTATATTATGGATCACTTAAATGAGAACGGGAAAGCTGGTGTTATTGTTCCTGAGGGCATTATTTTCAAATCTGATAATGCCTATAAATCTCTTAGAAAGATGATGATAGACAATAAATACCTTTGGGCTGTAGTTTCTCTTCCGGCAGGAGTCTTCAATCCTTATTCTGGTGTGAAAACAAGTATCTTGTTTTTAGATAAAAAGATTTCAAAAAAAACAGATAAAGTTTTATTAATCAAAATAAATAACGATGGTTTTGACTTGGGTGCTCAACGCAGGTTAATCAAGAAGAATGATCTGATTGAAGCAATTAATATAATAAAAAAATATAAAAAGGGCTTGAATAATGGTGAGGATACCAACTTAAATGATAACCAATTAGCTCTCCTAGTTGATAAAAAAGAATTTAAGGAAAAAGATTATAGTCTTAGTAGTGAGCTGTATGAGGCAGAAGTCAGCGATCGTTTCTCAAAATTTGATTTTGTAGAAATTAATTCTCATATAAATACAATTTCTCCCCCAAAAAAAATTAAGAAGACTGATTTTTTACAAAGGGGTTTATATCCAATTATTGATCAATCACAAAACGATATTGCTGGTTTCACCAATGACAGTACTGCGTTATTAGAAGTAAGCAGTCCGCTAGTAATCTTTGGGGATCATACATGTATCGTTAAATATATTGAAAATAGTTTTGCTCAAGGTGCTGATGGAATCAAGATAATAAGTTCTAGTGAAAATTTATTACCAAAATATCTTTATTATGTTTTGAAATACAAACCTCTTAAATCGAATGGTTACCAGCGTCATTTTTCAAAACTAAAGAGATACAAGATTCCCCTCCCTTCATTGCTAATTCAGCAAGAAATAATTGAAGAATTTGATAGTTACCAAAAGATCATTGATGGAGCTAAGCAGGTGGTCAATAATTATCAACCAACCTTTGGAATTGAGAATGATTGGAAATTAGTAAAGTTTTCAGAAGCACCTTTAGACATAATTGACGGTGATAGAGGTGTAAACTATCCTAAAAAAACTGAGTTTACGAATGATGGTTACTGCTTATTTTTGAACACAAAAAATGTTAGATCAGATGGGTTTTTATTTGATAATCTTGAATTTATAAACAGGGAAAGAGATGAGAAGCTAAGAAAGGGTAAGTTAAATAGAAATGATGTTGTTATTACAACAAGGGGAACCATTGGTAACGTCGGTTGGTATTCATATGAAGTTCCATACAAACACATTAGAATTAATTCTGGAATGATAATTCTGCGTACAGATGCTAAGGAATTAAATCCTGAATATCTTTTTTATTTTTTACAGAGTGAGTTTTTTAAAAAACAGGTTGATAAAATGTCATCTGGAGCAGCACAGCCACAACTTCCCATAAGGACATTAAAAGAAATTATTGTTGCAATGCCATCTCTAAGCACTCAATCAAAAGTTGTTGAAGATATTAAGAGCGATAGTTCACTTGTAAAATCAACTCAACTTCTTATTGAAAAATTTGAATATAAAATCAAATTGCGTATCGATGAGATCTGGGGAAAATAAGCATGAAGCCACTTTCTAAATCTGACTACATGCTTTTTCTTCGTCATCCAGCATGGCTGTGGTTGAAGAAGTTTGAAAAACATAAGCTCCCACCCGTTGATGATAACTTACAAGCTATGTTCGATGCTGGCAATGAGTTTGAGAGCTATGCTAATAGGCTTTTTCCTGATGCAGTAAAACTAGGGTTCAATAACTACAGCGAGTATCAATCTTTGACATACAGGACTGAGCAAGAAATAATTAGAGGCACTAAGATTATCTTACAAGGAAGATTGGAAGCCGATGGAATTACCTGTATTTTTGATGTTTTGATTAGAGTTGGTGATAAAGAGTTTGACCTGATTGAAATCAAAGCTAGTACAAAATCTAAGCCAGAACATGAATATGATTTAGCTTTTCAAATGTTGGTTTTAGAGAAGGCTGGTTATTCAGTGAGGAACATTTCTGTTATTCATGCCAACAAAGAATATGTGAGAGAAGGTGAGATTGATCCTGTGGGAATTACTTCTATTACTGATGTAACAATGGAGGTTAAAGCCCTAAAGAGCACTACAGAACAGCAGTTAATAGAAGCTTTCAAGTTATTGAGTAGTGGAGAATGCCCAGATTTATCTCCAAGATATGTAAATAGAATAGGTGTTCCTAAAGTTAGGTGGTTTGAGGATTGGATGGAGATATTCACTACCTTGAAGCCCAATGATGATCCTTACAATGTTTACAAAATAAGTTATCCAAACGCTGAGCAGATAGGAAAGTTAGAAGATGCTGGTATTACACAACTAGCTGATATTCCAGAAGATATTGCTCTTAGAGCTAAGCAGATCGCACAGATACAAACAACGAAGACTAATAAAAGGATATTAGAGTTGGATAAAATAAAAGATTTTCTTGATACTTTCCATTATCCTCTCTATTTCTTTGATTATGAAACTTTTTCTTCGGTGATTCCTCAGTTTGATCTGTGTAAGCCTTACACGGATTATCCATTTCAATACTCGCTTCATGTTTTGGATTCACCTGATGCTGAGCTTAGACATGTAGAATATCTTCATGCCGATAAGACAAATCCTATGCCAGGTTTACTAAAACAGTTAAATAATGATATTGGTGATAGCGGCACTGTTCTCACTTGGAATATGAGTTATGAAAAGGGTTGCAATGATCGTATGGCTGCTTTGTATCCAGAACATGCTGATTTTTTGTCTCAGCTTAACGAACGGATTGATGATTTGATGATTCCTTTTTCTAAGATGTGGTTTTTTGATAAGGATTTCTTTGGTAGTGCATCCGTAAAGAAGGTTATGCCAGTTTTAGCTCCTGAGCTTAGTTACAAAGAACTAAATGTTGGAGATGGTTTATTAGCTAGAAGGATGTGGACTCAGACGGTCTTAGAGGGCAGACATGAGGCTAATAGAGATGAAATTATGGATGATTTAAGTAAATACTGCACCTTAGATACTTTTGCGATGGTTAGGATTTATGAGGAGTTAAAAAAGTTGGTTGAAAATTAACATATGTCAAATAAAAATAAAAAGAAAATTGTTGATCTTGGAGTAGAAACTGGAGTTGGTCTTGCAGGAGCGGGGGCAGGATTTGCTATAGCTGGTCCCATCGGTGCTTTATTAGGTCCTGCAATTAGCCCAGTAGTTTCTGATTTTTTGAAGAGGGCATTAACTAAAAGAGAGAAAGACAAGATTGAGAAAGTAGCAATAATGGCTATTCAGTCAATCAATGAAAAAATATCAAAAGGGTCTAAGCCAAAATTTGATACAAAAAAGAAAAAGGATAAGGCAAAAGAATTATTTGAGGGAGTTCTTCTAAATGCTAGAGATACTTATGAAGAGAAAAAGCTGCCTTTAATCGCAAATATATTTGCAGTTGCTCCTTTTACAAATTCACCTGTAGAAAATTTAATACAGGCTTTATCTATAGCTGAGAGATTAACGTATAGACAATTATGTATTTTGACGATAGTTGGTAATAATGGCTATGCAAACAGTCCAATTTTAAGTGATAAGCAATTTAAGGAACAGCATGTTGATAAGGCTCATGACGAATTTAGAGATGGTATTTATTACGATATTCTTCTAATGATAAACCAAGGAATTCTGGTGCAGATGGAATCAGATTTCAGTCATATTTCAGGGATGGTTGTTATAGCAGACATAATACCTCAAAGGCTTAGGTTGTATGCCTTAGGAAGATTGATGTTTAATGCAATGATGCTAGATTCGATTGAAGAAAAAGATTTAACAGAGATTAGAGAAATTCTAAAATAATTCTCATTATCTCCATCTAAGCAAGTCTATTGCTTTACTCCTCGCTGGTACCATCGGGAGTCCCAAAGGTTTTTTAATGAGTGTCCCCGTGGGGTTGTGGTGCGTTGACATATGCACACGCTTCGGACGGGTGCTGGGGGCACCCGCCTTGCGTGTAGGCATTACACAACGTTGTAATTAGTACTGGATTTCACTAATAAATGAGCTAATTCTTGGGTAAAATGATTTATTTCCTCGAGTGAATAGGATAAGGACTGATCTTTGTATCCGTTCCGTAACGAGTCCTGTAGGGGGAGCAAAGTATGAAAAGACCCAATGGGGTCTTTTTTTTAAGGTATTGAGTAATTTAGAATATAGTTGTAATGTTTATAGATACATAATAATTAAAGGGAGATAATCATGGTTACAGGATATTGCGTTAAATGTAAGAAAAAAGGTGTTGAGTTAACTACACCAGGAATTCACAAAACTAAAAAAGGTGGCTTTATGGCTAAAGGAAAGCATGAAGAGTGTGGAACAACTGTTTGTGCAATGATGTCTAAAGACAATGCCCAAAAAGCATTAGAAGATGGTGCAACAAAAGAGTACTAATATTTATTTATAAAACTTTTTTTTAAACTACTCTATTATTTATTGAGTAGTCCCTAAGTTTATCCATGACGGAGAACTTTGTTTAAAAAGACCCAATTGGGTCTTTTTTTATTTCTTTAATCCAAGATTTATTCCAGACTTTATTATTACTCCACAAACCGTTATTAAAAGTAATAAAAAATATATCAGCCCACTTGCATCTGATTGAATTGAAGGAAATATGTAATGAGAGAAATTATAAGTGGTATGGAATATCATCATTAGAAAAAGATTCTTATTTGTATTGTTATATATCCACGTAAAAAGAATTGAAATAAGAGTGGTGGATAGGATAAGACCCCAAATTGGTCTGTTGTAATAAAAACCTTGCTCAGGAATAAAAAATAAAGGGAGATGCCATAGTCCCCAAATTAGTCCAGTAATAATACTGGCAAAGAGAGGATTAATTTTTGTTTGGAGTGAGTTTTGCAGTATCCCTCTCCATCCATGTTCTTCTTGTAGCGGTCCAGAAGAAACAAAAATAATTAAAAAGACTATTGGAAGAATGAAAATAGAATAAGGTTCATCTAATTTTGGAATTGGTTGGTTGGTAATGTACAGATATAAGAGTGGCAGTCCAATCATGAGGGGGAAAAGAAAGAGGGTTGGTAATAACCATTTCTTATTAAAATTCAGATTAAAAGTTTGTTTGAAAAGTTTTATTAATCCTTTTTTCCTTTTAATTATTATGGTGGTGATTAAAGCTGAAACTAATGGTCCCCATGCTCCATAGTTTGAGAATTGTGATAACCAAATGAGAAGTGGGTGCGTAATACTAGTGCTATTTAGTAGTGCATCTGGAATCCAAAGAGCCCATGAAAAAATAAAGGTAATAATTAAATATAAGATAACCATGAATCAAGTGTATCAAAGCCCTTGAGTATTTGTAAGTATTTTTTCACTTTATCACCAGTTGTTATCCGTTTCTTTCTAAGCTATTCTATTGATTCATATTTAATTAATGAGAGATCATATGGAATATCGCAAGCTTGGACAAACAAATGAAGAAGTCAGTGTTATCTGTTTAGGTACTATGAATTGGGGAGAACAAAATACTGAGGTTGAAGCTCATCAACAAATGGATTATTCAGTTACACAAGGGATAAATTTCTTTGATACTGCTGAAATATATGCAGTTCCTCCAAATAAAAATTCTTATGGAAAAACTGAAGAATTTATTGGCTCTTGGTTTAAGAAGAGTGGGAAGAGGGATGATATTTTCTTAGCTTCTAAAGTTGTTAGTAGATCTGATAGATATTATGCTCGTGGAGGTGATGAACCTCGGGTAAATAAAGAGCAAATAAAGTATGCAATTGAAGGTAGTTTAAAACGACTTGGAGTTAATCATATTGACCTATATCAAGTCCACTGGCCTGATCGTAAGACTAATTTCTTTGGTCCTCGTGGATATACTCATGATGCCAATGATGTTGCAGTAGAGATAGAGGAAACTCTTGAAGCAATGCAGGAATTAGTCAAAGAAGGAAAGATTCGTTATGTCGGTGTTTCAAATGAAAGACCATGGGGAATAATGGAGTACTTAAGATTATCCAGAGAAAAAGACTTACCTAGGATTGCTAGTATTCAAAATCCTTACAGTTTAATTATGCGTGGGTATGAAACTGGAATGGCAGAGATGAGTATTAGAGAAAAGGTAAGTTTGCTTGTATATTCTCCATTAGCGATGGGAGTTTTGACAGGTAAATATCTAGGCGGAAAGATGCCAAAAGATTCTCGTTTTGATTATAGTAAGAGAAACAATGATCACTACAATCCAGAACATGCCCAACCAGCTATTAGGGAGTATGTGGAGCTAGCAAAGAAACATGGCTTAGACCCTGCTCAAATGGCTTTAGCTTTTGTGAATAGTCGTGATTTTGTGACAAGTAATATTATTGGTGCAAGAACAATGGAGCAACTAAAGATAGATATTGCTAGCATAGATATTAAATTATCTGATGAAGTAATTGCTGGGATTGAGGATATTCACTTAAGAATGCCTGATCCAATTTCTTAATTAAAATTATATCTCAACAACAAATCCACCCATCTTCTTAATGAAGTAAGTATCATGAGAGATATATAAAATAGCACCATCATAGTCAACCAATGCATTCTCAAGTTCTTCAATTGAGGGTAAGTCTAAGTGGTTAGTAGGCTCATCAAGGATTAATAAGTTTGGTTCATTTATTAACATTTTAATAATTTGAAAACGGGCTTTTTGACCACCTGATAAGTTTTTTATTTTTTGATTAGCATCTTGGATAGGATTAAATAAATACTGTGACATTAGACTCATTATTTTTTGATCAGTAACAGGAATATTTTTTTCTTGATAGCTTATTGCAATTGCATCAGAAAGAGTTAGATTTAAGTATTTTTTATCTATCTCTTGCTGGTATTCACCAATTCTTAAATCATTTGATTGTGTTATTTTTCCATTTAAGATTTTTGCAACAGGTTGTTTATTATCTGCTAGAGAAAGAATTGTTTTTACTAGAGTACTTTTACCTGCTCCATTTTTACCTTTAATATAGACACGGTCGTTATCTCTGAGTGAAAAATTTACATCTTTAAAAACAGGTTGTTCATACCCCAGAGATAGATCTCTGACTAATATTCTTTCAATACCATGTTCTCTATTAGAGACCATTTTAATGACAATATTTTTTTCTTTAAATTTATCGTAGGAATCAACTACTTTTTTATCTAAATTCTCAACTGAGTCTTGGTCTATCCAGAATGATGGTTTAACTGTTTCTGCTTTGAGCTTTTCATAGTCACGCAGCCAATGATCATAACGTATTTTCCATGCTTTGCTTTTGGCACGCATTCTTAAACCCCATTGCATTTTTTTCTTGGCTTCTTTGAGTCTATTTAATTGACTGGTGTAGTTTTTGACAGAGCTTAACGTATTTGAAGAGTTCAATTGAATATAGTGATCATAGTTACCTTTATATGTATCAAGCTTTTTATCTTTTATTTCAATAATCTTATTTACGTACTTGAGGACATCTCTGTCATGAGTAACTACAATCACAGTTTGTTTAAGTTTTCTCATCCAAGAGATAAATCTTTCTTTACCAAGATAGTCTAAATGGTTTGTTGGTTCATCAATTAACAATAAGTCTGCTTGAGAGAACATCATTCTAGTCATTTCTACGTACCTTTTTTGACCACCAGAAAGATGTGATAAAGGTTTGATAGATAAATCATTAGGGATATTAAAATCAGACAGGGTACTAAGGATAGCAGTTTCAAGATTAAAGAATTTATGTTCTGTAAATTTTTCTAAAATTTCTAAATATCTATTTACGTTTGTATTTTTCCCTGCTTCAAAATCTTCAAGAATTTTTTTATATTTATGATAGTTGGGGACACTATTAATGATGTATTCCAAAGGTGTCTGTTCAGAGTGCTCAATATGTTCTTGTTTGGTTAAAGTAATATTAATTCCTTTTGGAGTGATAATATTCCCTTCGTAGTCATGGTCTTCACCACTTAGTATTTTCAGTAGAGTAGTCTTACCATGACCATTTCGACCAATTAAAGCAACTTTCTCACCAGGCATGATAGAGAAAGATATATCTTTGAAAAGATAGTTAGCACCAATGGCTTTGGAAAGGTTAGTAGCATCAATTAGCATGAAGTAGTGATTATACCTTACAAAGCACTAAAATTTACCCTTTTTTAATTTTTGTTATAATTATTTCATATGACACATAAAAATCATGAAAATTATGATCCTGCATCTATAGAGTTAATTAATCAATTAAAGAAGTTAGAAATAGAAATGAGTGATTCCTTATTAATGATAGTTAAAGAACTAGATGTTACAGAGTCTGATGAAATGATTAGTTTACGAGAAAGTTTTGCTAAAAATATAAATCCAGATGATGAAACCACAAAGAAACTAGCTGATCAATATTTTAGATTAAGTCAAGAAATGACTAAAGATGATAAAAGACCTGAAGCTATTTTAGCTGCAAATATTCTTTTGGTTGTTTTTAACTTACCTAGACAAAATCAGAGTATTGTTAGTGATTTTACTGAGGCTTTCTATAATGCCGTCGAAATAGCTGAAATGATAGACAGCCCAATCACTAATAGATCTTTAGATGTACTAAATAAAATCTCTTAATTAATCAAAGAAAGTCAAATAAAATAAAAAACCCCCGAAGGGGTTTTTTAATAATAAATATTTTATTAATTTCTTATTTAAAGAATAAATTAGATTTATTCAGTTTCTACTGCAGTAGCAATAATTTCAGCTACAGTTTTAACTTTAGCTTTTTTTACTTTAGGAGTTTCTTCACTGACTTTACTAGCTTTAGCTTTCTTAGTAACTTTCTTAGCTTCTTTAGAAGATAAGAGTTCAATAAGTTGGTCTAACTTAGCATTAACTGCTTTGAATTCTTCTTTATAGCTAACTTGTGGACGATCATTTCTAGGTTTGAAATCATTTCCTCTAGAATTAGATCTTCTATCGTTGTAGTTATCATTACTTCTTCTATCACCTGAGTTGTTGTCATTGCCTCTTTTTTCGAAACAATCACTACAATATACTGGCTTACCTGATCTAGGGAAGAAAGGGATTTTACAGTTGTTATTACATTCTGCACAAACTGCATCATGCATTTCACTTTGACGTGAGTCTCTTGATCCAAAGTCGGATCTTCCTGAGCTTCTTCTATCTGATCTTTGGCCACCTCTACGGTCACCACCTCTGTTGTTGTTATAGTTGTTCATATTTTTTTGTTCTAAACCTAATTTAGTTTAAGGACTGATTATAACAGGTTAAGTGTCTTATAACAATGGTCTATAGGAGATAGTAGTGGGTCAAAAGGTTATTTTTTGAAAAAAATATTGATTTTGTTTTTTAAAATGTCAATATTTTGTCCATTTTCTGCAGAGACAGTCTCAATTGATAATAAAGTATCTTTGATAAAGTGTTCTTTTATTTTACTTTTCAGTTCTAATAATTTTTCCTTTGTAATTAAATCAATTTTATTTAATACAAATATTCTGGGTTGATTTGCCTTTAAACTTTTTAAAATATTTTCTACAACATCAATCTTTTCTAATATTTCAGGATCACTGGCATCAATGACATGAAGAAGGAGCTTAGCTTCTAATGATTCTAAGAGAGTGGACTTAAATGAGTCAATCAAGACTGGAGGAAGATTACTGATAAAACCAATAGTATCAGAGACTAAAATAGGTTGTTTAAAATTAGGAGATTTTAATTTACCTACGACTGTATCAAGTGTAGTAAATAAACCTTTATTCATTTCCTTTTCTTTACCAGTTAGGGTATTAAAGAGAGTAGTCTTCCCAGCACTGGTATAACCAACAAGTGCTACGGGACCAATACCCATCTCATTTCTTTTTCTGACCCTGTTGTGTTTTTGTTTAATTAGTTTTTTTAGCTCTTTTTTAATTTTTTGTTGATCTATTTTTATTTGCCTTCTCTCAAATTCAATGTTTGTTTCACCTTTTCCACGGGTACCAACTCCACCACCTTGGCGTGATAGCTCTGTTTTTCCTAGACCATATATCCTTGGTCCCATATGGGTAGCTCTGGCTAGTTTGATCTGGAGTTTTGACTCAACTGTAGTAGCATGTTGGTCAAAGATGTTGAGAATTAAATCAATTCTGTCCCAAACCATAATTTTAGTTGAGACTTCCCAGAGTTCTTTTTCTACACGGAATAGTTGCCCACTTTTAACCATTCCATTTATTACGACAACATCTATTCCTTCTTCATCACAAAGTTTTTTTAGTTCTTCTACCTTACCTGCCCCAATATAGAAATTAGGGTGAGGATGGTCAAGATTTTGAATCATTCTAGTAACAACCCTACCCCCATAGGTATCAATTAGCTGTTGAGTTTCTCTTAATTCAATTTCTAAATCAATTTTCTTTGATTTTTTTGGAATAACCTGAATTATTAAAAACTTAGGCTGTGTTATTTTCTTATCTTGTCTCATGAATAAATCATATCACTTTGAATCTTATTTAGGTCTTCTTGGCATGTGAATCTTAGTAGATCTAAGGTTTCTTTGGGTTCCTGTCGCTTTAAATTGACCTAGCTGACGAAGGAAGTTATCAGGAACTACTCTAGCCTTTGTTATCATTGGTTTCTTTTTTTTCTTGGATTTTTGTTTTGGCATATTTTTTTATCTATATTTATTATACTGCCTAATCAGTTATTTTTGTTTGCATTTGTATTTTCAGTACCATAAAATAAGTTTATAGAAGTTTGTGTTAGGGAGAGACCTTATTATGAATACTAAAAATATTTCTGTACTAACTCTAATCATCGTAGGTATCTATTTTCTAATATTTCATTCTGCTCCATTTCCAATGAGTCATGATGCCATTGGTTTACCCCCCTTACACATTATTCACGCTGGATTTGGATTTATTTTATTATTAATTGCAGGATATATATGGAAAAAGAAATAATCACCACAGCCAATGTTACATGTCCTTCGTGTGAGCATGTACAAACAGCAGAAATGCCCATTGATGCTTGTCAGCATTTCTTTATTTGTCAAAAATGTGAAGAAAACTTAAATCCTAAGGATGGGGATTGTTGTATTTTTTGTTCATATGGAGATAGTAAGTGTCCACCAAGACAGCGTGAGTTACCAAGTAATGAGCAACAGCAACAGAATGCACAAGAGTCTGCGGATGAAAATGATTAGAAAAATGAAAATTAAGAAGCTATTTTCTATTTTTATATTTGGTTTAATTTTTGTATTTTTGATGTCATATTTTTTTAGAATGAGGGGATTAGTAAACAATAAGTCAATTTCACAACAGCAGAGTCAAATTATTTCAGGAGCATTTGATCCTGAGAAAGTTAAGAGTGATGAAGAGTGGAAAGAAATACTTACCCCAGTTCAGTTTCATATTTTGAGAGAAGCAGGAACAGAAGTCCCCTATACTGGTCCATTAAATAGTGAAAGAAGAGCAGGGACTTACTTTAGTGTTGGTTGTGATAAACCCCTCTTTAGGTCAGAACAGAAATACGACTCAAAAACTGGTTGGCCAAGCTTTTGGGCACCTATTAACGATGAAGCTTTGGTCTTGAGAAAAGAAACTGCCTTAGGAGATAACAGAATTGAAGTTTTGGATACGTGTGGTGGTCATTTAGGACATGTTTTTGATGATGGTCCAGAACCAACTGGTAAACGTTATTGTATGAATTCTGTTGCTTTAAGGTTTGTACCTGATAGCATTGAATTAGATTAATACCTCAAAAAATATTAGATATTTCTATTGAGAAAGATAACTTATATCTGGTAGAGTTAATTATATGGTTATGCCTCAACACAAAGTATATAAAGGGATTCACTACGTTTCTGATAAGAAACTAAAGTGGAAAAGAGAAAAACAGGGAACTGGTTTTAGATTTTTAGATAATGATGATAATAGATTGACTGATCAGGAGATTACACGAATAAGAGGCTTGTCGATTCCTCCCGCCTGGATAAATGTCCAGATATGCCCTGATGAAAAAGGTCACATCCAAGCCATTGGTTATGATTCTAAAGACCGCAAACAATATATTTATCACCCCCAATGGATCTTATATAACCAAGAAAATAAGTTTGATAGCATGGTTCAGTTTGGTGAGGTCTTGCCAACTTTGAGAGAAGAAGTTGCAGCAAATATGAGACAACATAAGCTAACCAAAGACAGAGTCTTAGCAACAATAGTTTGGTTACTTGAACACACTTTTATCCGTATTGGTAACAAAGTATATGAGAAAGATAATAAATCATACGGTCTCACAACACTAAGAGAAAAGCACGTTGAAGTAGATGGAAATAAGATTAAGTTTAGTTTTAAGGGTAAAAGCGGAGTTCATCATCACCATGATATAAAACACCCCAGGGTAGTTCAAACTATTAAACAATGCATTGAGCTACCTGGATACAAAGTTTTTCACTATTTTGATGAGGATGATAACCTTCAAGTTGTTGACTCAAAAGATGTTAATGAATATTTACAAAAAGTAACAGGAGAGGCTCTCTCTGCAAAAGACTTTAGAACATGGGGAGGAACCACTTTAGCTGGTGATACATTAAGTAATTTAGGTAGTTTTAGTGAGGAAATAACTTTGAAAGATGCTTTTTCTCATACTGTTGATGAAGTTTCAAGTCACTTAGGAAATACCCCTGGTGTTTGTCGCAAGTATTATATTCATCCAAAGATATTTTCTAGTTATGAAAAAAATAAGTTAGTTGCCCATTTTGAAGAAATATATAAAAACTATAGACAAAAACCAGGCAAACTATCTCCTAGTGAGAGAGCTGTTTGGACTTTAATTCAAAAGTAAAATTAGTTCCAGATGTTACTAATTGATTGATCAACCTCACAGATACATTGATCAGCACTGAGCGAATTGTGATTATATCTTCTAAAGTTTCCATTGATCTGACTACAATCAGCAATACAGGCATTTTGCCCTGATTGATATAGTTGTCCTTTATATTGCTTAAGGAAGAAAAATCCTACTATTGCTGCAATTATGCCAGCAGTAATTATTAGCTCTTGGCCATGACGGCTTGAATTAAGTAATTTCATATTAGGATTGATTGTACAGAAAAAAACAGACATTTAAAATAGTCTGTTTTAATTCACTCTAAATGTGTTAGTTGATGTTATTAACTTCAGGAGTAATTACAAGAACACTGTTCGAATAATTATAAAGTTTTATATACTTCATTTTGAGGATAAAGTATTTTTTTATCACAATTAAGAAACTGAAGGTAAGGACAAAAATAAGTATCAATAACAAATAAAGAAGTGGAATCTCTTGTCTTAGTAATTCTTTCTTTTTAATCTTTTTTTTGTGCATTACAGTTATTTTATTTATAACTCAAGTTTAGAGATTTCCATTGATGAGTGCAACATTGGGTTTTATACAGTTCTGTTTAGTGTTTAATTTTTCTAATAGAGAATATAATCATTGTTATCCACATTAAACTTC
>JAOUMD010000037.1 GCA_029881675.1 Minisyncoccota bacterium
TTATTCTTTACATTTATTGGATACGTCGTCTATCTGTTCATCCAATCAATGCTGACAGATAGCTAAGAAACAATTAAACCGTCTAGAAAGTTCAACAACACTAGGCGGTTTTATTATATCTAAATCAAGGTCAATGCTCTTACTAATTCATTTTATTTAAGCACGCTATTGTATTATAGGACATTATTTGTTATAATGAAAATTCGTTATTTTATTATTAATTCTCAAATTTGATATTTAAAAATAAAATTTATCGTTCTTTAACAACTCAACGAAAATACTTGTTGGACTAATGAAATTCATTGTGAATTTAATTATGAATTCTGTGAATTTTTAAGTCCAATAAGTTAAAATTAACAAACCTAGTCGGAGGAGTTACACACAATGAGACGCATTTTATTGCTCATCATCTTTGCAATGGCAATTCTGCCAAATACCTTGGTTCTTGGTCAAGATAATTTTGAAGCTGAAGTTTTATTTGACGCTTCAGATTTTGATTTTTCCTTCCATGGCTTCTTTGAAATCAATGACATGCTCTGGCTGAATGGCAGTTGGGAACATGAAGATCATTGGTACGATTTATCTACTGGTGAGTTTTATCCAACCGGAATGCCATCACTTAGCTGGCGATATGCTTTCAGTGCTACTGAAGCCCAATTTGCTTATGAACATTGGGATAGTGGTTTAAACAGTGTTGTCTTTACTGATATGAATACACTAGCATGGGGTCAACTAGGCGATGAGGAATTATCGGTCAGTCACCCTCAATTTGTTGGTGAAGAACTCTGGGTTCATGTTTACGATTTAACATTGGAAACAACAGAACTTTGCCGATTAGGTGAAGAGTTAGAACTGCAAGACTGCGAAATTCTCGCAGAAAATATCTATCAAGTTGTTTTGTCTCAGACTGGTCAGCGTGCAGTAGTTGGGGTTAATTTGCTCCCATATAATATGCAAGGGCAAACAATTCCCCAAAATTTACCTCGCACTAGATATTATGACAACATTGACGATATTCCAGCTAATTCTCTTTATTCTGAATTAGACCGTGGTGGCTTTGTAGCCTCTGTACAAGAGCCGGCAATGGTCATTCAGATTCTTGTTGAACTGGATAAAGAAGCAATTCTTGTTTATGATAGCTGGTCGATGGAGAAGCCGTATGCCATTCCTCAGCCTCAGTGGGCAGGTGAAACAGTCTATTGGAACTACAACTGGGGAACCAGTAGCATCTTACTCAGTAGCACAGATGTAATGGTATTTTGGAATCATGCAAGGGCAATGGAATACTTATCTGACACAGATTTAGTCGGTGCATTCTATTATCCAATTACCAAAGATGGTCAAGGTGGCAGTTTCATGTGGAATTCAGATAATAGCCTATGGACTGCGGATATGAATGAAAGTTCATATGTTTACAATCCCGAAGAAAAAACCATTACTGGATTATTTGAGGGTGAATTACCAGAATTTGATGGGCAGTTTTTGCTTACGCAATTTGGTCAAAAAATTCTGAGATATAATGTCGATGATATGGAATTTTTTCCCCGTGAGGAATCTTTTCTGTATGTAGGTTCGTAATGTATTCGTTGAGTTAACACTAGGTGGGGTTCACAGGCCCCACCTTTTTATATTTTATCTATTCCCGTAACAATTTAATTTTAAAATAGTAAAATTTACTATGCCAGTTTCCTTTTAATAAATAAACATATGATGTATATTTATTAAACTACTCCATGCTAATTATTCTAAGAGGAACTAAATGAAAACAGTTAAAGTAACCATCCAAGATCAAAATACATTAGTTCTACAAGAGAATGCACAGAAGGGTGATTTAATTGATCTAAATTCAATCCATGACGTAGATATTGATAAATCTACTATTGCTAGCATTGTTAAATCTATAAAGATGGATGAATTTAATGCTCAATTACAAAAAGAAATAAAAGTATTAGAAGAGAAAAAAAAGTTAGAAGCAAAGTTAAAAGAACAAGAAATATTTGATCGTGCTAAAAACGATGTAATTAAAAAAGAACAAGAAATAGTAGTTCTTAAATCAAAACTAGAAAATATTGCCAAGCAGGCAGAAGATAAAGAGAAGTTTAAAGCACTAGAAGAAAAACAAAAAATTGAGGAAATCTATCGTAAGAAATTAGGTGACAAAGAAACTGAACTTAATGAACTTAAGCATAAAAAAGAGCTAGAAGAAGAAAAGCTAAAGGATGAAATTAAGTCAGCAAAAACTGCTCTAGTATCACTCAAAGAAATGCGTTCTAGAATGAGTACTAAGATGATGGGGGAGTCTTTGGAACTCCATTGTGAAAATGAGTTTAATAAAATAAGATCTATTGCTTTCCCTAATGCAGAGTTTGAGAAGGATAATCAGGTCTCTGGTGGTTCTAAAGGAGATTATATCTACCGTGAGAATGATGAAGATGGCAATGAGATGCTTTCTATAATGTTTGAGATGAAAAATGAAGATGATACTACTGCAACAAAACATAAAAACAAAGATTTCTTTAAAAAACTAGATAAAGACAGGAGAGAAAAGAAGTGCGAGTTTGCAGTATTAGTTAGTTTGCTGGAAAAAGATACTGAGTTTTATGATGATATTGTTACAGTTCATGAATATCCAAATATGTATTCTATTCGTCCACAACATTTCATAACTATGATTGGATTTTTAAGACAAGGAAGTATTAAGTCTCAAGAATTAAGAAAAGAAATTCAAATATTAAATAATCAAAATGTAGATGTTACTAATTTTGAAAATAATATGACCGCTTTTAAAGAAGCCTTTTCTAGGAACTATGATCTGGCTTCAAATCAATTTAATAAAGCCATTGAAGAAATTGATAAAACAATTGATCACTTAAATAAGGTTAAAGAAAACTTACTTAAATCAGATAATAATCTGAGGTTGGCCAATAATAAGGCGACTGATTTATCTATCAAAAAATTAACTGCTAATAGTCCTTCTGTTGCAAAAGCATTTGAAGAACAAAAATAGATTATATCTTTACTGTTTCTAAATAGACTTCTTGGCCTTTGGTTCCCTTTACGCCCTCTACTAAAACACCAATAACTTGGTTTTTAGTGTTTAAAGCTGGACAACCACTCATTCCTAATTGAAAGATTTTACCTTTTTGCCTTTTAATTATAATTCTTCCTCTCTGATCAAAACCACTCACAACAGCTTCAATTTCAAAATATAATTGTTCTGGCCCATGATGACCACAGACAATAATATTATCTCCAATCTCAGGAGAAGACCCTAATTCATATCCTGCACTTGGTATTTGTTGTCTAGATATTGCTAAATCTTGTTCTGATGCAATCTGGTATGAGAACTGACCTGACTCAGTTTTATCGTTTGTTTCTATATTAAGTGGAGCACCTGCTACATGACCAGCAGTAATGATTAAATGTCTTAAAATAAAGGCATTAGCGTAGTTATTATCAGGAAAGTTTGCTAAAAGAAGATGTTCTTTAGATCTAAACATGTATAGCCTAAAGCATACAATATTATTATAAATAATTAATCACCATTTTTTATAAAATAATAATAAACATATCCCATTGGAATATATTTAAATAGTAAATAACCATACATAAAGTAGGGATAATTAAATAGATTACTATCTGGATTACTCGGTAAATAAAGAAGTGTAGTTGTATCATGAGTCACCATTACTAAAGCTGCAATCCATAATATAATTGGATTTTTTTTAATCAAAAAAGGATAGATTGCAATCAATGCCATATACCAAATATGAAATGGCTGAGAAAATATCTTTGCAAAGAAAAACATAGTAAATAAATATATTCCATATATTCGAAGTAACACCATTAACTGTTTGTTCTTATTAATTGAAGTTGGATATTTAATTTCAGAAACAATAAATTTAATTAATTTTTTTAAATTGTTAGTTAAATTTTTTCTTTTTCTATTTAATTTTAGATTCTTATTTTTAAAGATATATAGACTTGACCAAATCAACCATAATAACATTGCACTTGGAAAGAGAATCGTTGTACCATTTGTAATTGTAGAGGTAACTGGTCCAGTGTATTCAAAATCAGGAGGCTTATTTCCTTTTGTTTCAGTATTTGTTTGGTAGTCAATGAGTTTAATAATGTAAGCAGGGAAAGAAGAATTTTTAATTGGTCTATTATTATTTAAAACAAAAGGAACAAGAAGGGTGCTTCTAAAGATAATAATAGGAATTCCCCATATTAAAATAAATCCAGTTAAGAAAGATGAGATATCTTTTTTCCAATCACTATAAATAATTAAGAAAATAGGTATCATTAAGGGCAAAGTTAAAAATTTTATAGCAGTTGATATCCAAAAGAATAACCAGACTAAAGTTTTTCCTAACATTTTTTTTGTATTTAACCAAATAAAAAGAAGAAAGCTAGTAAAAATACTAGACATAAAGATAAGATCAAGGCCTTCATAGAAAAAGTTTTTCGCAAGTGATGTAATTAAAATATAAAATAAAATTATAGATATTTTTTTTATTAAATGATCTTTTTTAAATAGCTTATAAACACTTGCTACTAGGAAGATGAAAAAAGTAATGTCTACTACCATCACTTCAAAGCGATAGTTATGATAATAGTTAACTCCTAAGTGTTCATACTTTAGTGGGAGTGCTACAAGGGGGATGGTGAGCGGAGGATATTCATACATGTGATGTGTGTATGGAATAAGACCATAATTCCACATTCTAGCGTAGCGTTCATAGTCAGTACGAACATCGGAGTAATTTGTTGGCCAATATTTATAAATATAAAATCTTGAAAGGATAAATAAAAATAAGATTAAAATTAAGCTGAGAATCTTTTTAACCAATTGAAGGTTCATATTAATTTACCTTAATAATCGTATGATTATCAAAGTGTAACATGAGATTGTAAATTATTTAAATACTAATTGACTCATCAAACAATTTCCTTTTATACTAATTCGATTATTAAAGTGTTTTTTATTAGTAATAAAACACAGGAAGGTGATTAGATTATGAAAAATATACACGTGGTTGCATTTTCATTAGTGATTGTAGGAGCAATGAACTGGGGTTTAATTGGTTTATTTAATATAAACCTAGTAAACATGCTCTTTAATTCTTATCCTGTTGTAGAACAACTAGTTTATGTATTAGTTGGAGCTTCTGCACTATATCTAATCGGAACACATAAAGGTTCTTGTAAAGCTTGTTCTAAAAAATAAAAATATTATTATTAAAAAACCAACCTTGTTTAGTTAGGTTGGTTTTTTTAATAAAATAGATAAGTTAATTAAGATGGTTATCCAAAGGTAAAGGCAAATGATTCTATATTTCCATCCTGATATTCAAGTTTTAGTGTGTGTGTACCCGGTTTATCAAGTTCAACAATATGATAAAGTCTATCTTCATTAACAGTGATCATACTATCAATTACATCAATTCCTCCATTTTCCCCGATCTCTTCACCATCTAAAAAGACTTTTACTTGGGATCCTTCCCCATTAGTACTTCTCATTACTAAGTAAACATCTTTTGCTGAGAATCTAGAATAGAGAGAACTACCTTTTTCTGCTTCAGAATATTCTTCAGAAATTTTCCATTGGCTTTCTAATGCAAACTTATTTATTACCAGTGAACTAGGAGAGGAATATTCACTAAATTTGTTAGGAACAATTTTTTCAGGAGAAGCTAATAATTGCATCCTTTTGAATCCAAGATATATCTCAGGAGTACGGCCAAATAGTTCATATTCTGGATTATTAATATCTAGATCACTGATATCAGATCCAGCTTCACTCAAAAGTTTTTGAATCATCTTTTCAGTTTCATCATATTTTCCTTCACCAAAATGTGTATATCTAACCATGCCGTTTTTATCTATTAGGTATTTAGCAGGCCAGTATCTGTTTCTGTAGGCTTTCCATGTCTCAAAATTATTATCTTGAACAATTGGATATTTAAGTTCAAAACCTTTAACTGCATCTCGAACATTATTTATGTTTTTTTCAAACTCAAACTCTGGAGCATGAACACCTAATATTACTAGCCCTTTGCTAGCATATTTTTCATGCCATGATTTTAAGTAGGGAAGAGTGCGAATACAGTTAATGCAACTATATGTCCAGAAATCAATTAGGACGACTTTACCTTGTTGATCTTTGATAGTGAAAGGTTCAGAGTTAATCCACTCTCCTCCTGGAATAATTTCAGGAGCTTTAACTGATTTATCTCTAACAGCATCAAGAGATTTTCCTCTCATATCATCAATAGATTCCGAACCAATACTATCTAATTCTTTTTTTATCACTTCACTATCTTCAAATGATGTTAAACCAACCCCATACTGTGGGAATGCTTCCAAAATATATGATTGGAATTTTCGATCGTAATTGTTAAATATTGCAAAGGCTGTAATCATCATTAATACTCCAAATCCTTTTTGAATATTTGCTGTATTACGAACTAACCATTGATTTCTTTGTAAAATAGCTTGGCCACCTTTCATAATTACTAGCATAGGAATTGATGTTCCCAAAGCATAAGAAAGTGTTATTAATACAGCTCCTCCAGTAACACTGCCAGTCAGAGCTAACGAAATGACAGAGGCTAAGATTGGCCCAACACAAGGTGTCCATAAAAGACCTAAAGATAATCCTACTAACAGTCCACCAAATAAGCCTGTTGAAGCAGCAGTATTAGGTACCTTTCCTGCAACCATTGTAAATGCTTTTTCAAGTAAGAGTTGTACTTGTGGAACAATTAAACTAAGTCCAAATAAGAATAGAATAGTAATAGATGCATAGCGAAGAACATCAGCTGAGACACCAGTTAATTTAACAAGTGTGGTCAAAAATAAAGTAAAGAATGTAAAACTAGCAACAAAGCCCAATACTACTCCCCATGGTCTGGCTTTATCCTCTGAAGTAGATCCTGACAGGATAAAAGGTAAAACAGGTAAAATACATGGAGAAAGAATTGTGACAATTCCTGCAATAAAGGCAAAAGCTATCAGTAATAACATATTAGAGTCTCCTTAATATTTCATTAAAGTCACCACCATTCCATTTTGTTACTTCATTGCCTTGTCCATCAACGATGACAAAAGTATGTTGGTAGGTGATAGCGTATTTCTTTTTTAAGTCTCCTTCTTTATCATAGTCTGTTTTAATAATGATAGTATCACCAGGAATATTTGCTAAGTTGTCTTTAATATCTTTGTCAGCAGTCTTACAGACTGGACACCAGCTTGCATGAAAGAATAAGACTTTTGTTTTACCTTGGTATTTACTTAAATAATCGGCAGTGTATGTCACATATTGACCTGCTGCTTCAGAATCTTGAGCCATTACATCATCTTTAACCATAACATCAGTAGATTCTGAATAAGTTTCATCAATAACAGCCGTTGGGTCAGCTGCCATTTTTGGAGATTTATTTGAGGAGCTTGATAAAAAGAAACCTCCTAGCATTGCAGCTACTGCAATAATTGAGAAGGTAATTAAAATATTCTTATTCATGAAAAGTTTCCTTTATATATTTGTTAATGTCTAAATTTAATATACATAAAAAAGAAGACAAATGTCAAGTAGACTTTACATCGCTATTTTGCCCGAGTTAAGGCAAAAAGAAGCTAATCTGCTAGCTGATAATAAATTCTAGAAATGACTTTCACCAAAATCATAATGATCAATGCTGAGATTAACCACGGATCTACTTCATGTTGTGAGAGTTGATAGATAGCTCCCATAGTCAAAATTCCAGCTCCGATTAAGAAAGACATTCTCCCAGCTTTTAATTGATGCTGTTCTTCTCGTTCATCACGAGGAATTTCTTTCCAAATAGTTGTGGTGTAAGCAAGAAAGAGGATAATTAGAAAAACAATTAAGGAAAACTCAACGCTCATAGGCATAATGAGTTGCGAGACTTGAAGAAAACTAATCAAGATGATTATTAAAACAACACTGATGGAAATTTCTTTAATAAAACTAAGAAAAGTTTTGAATATTTTCATTATTTTGAGTCTACTTTAAATATAACTTCTACTGGTTCTTTGAAAAAGTGGGCAATCTTAAAAGCTAATAGTAGTGAAGGAATATAGTTTCCTTTTTCTAGAGCAATAATAGTTTGTCTGGTTACACCAATAGAGTCTGATAACTCCTCTTGAGTTAGCCTCAGTTTACTCCGATGTTGTTTAACAGAATTTTTGATTGTCTTTGGCATTTAATCGCTATTTATTAGTGAATTCTAACAGAAGATAGCTTAGAATTAAGATATGAAAATAAGAAGCAAAACTAGTCATGACATTTTTTTAAGAAATATTAACCCCGTTGTTAAGTTTTTGATTTTATCTGATGTACTAGTTGTTGGTGCAACAGGTATGCTGGCTCCATTATTTGCACTTTTTATTGAAGATTATATTATTGGTAGTAGTGCTATGGTTGTCAGTGTCGCAATGGGAGTATTTTTGATTTCAAGAAGTTTGCTACAAATTCCTATCGCTACTCTAATAGATAAAATAAAAGGGGAAGAAGATGATTTTAATTTTATGTTTATCTTTTCTGTTTTGATGGCGCTTACCCCTCTTCTATATCTATATATAAAAACTCCAGTTCAACTTTATCTTGTCCAAGCTTTACTTGGTGTTTTTACTGCTATTACTTATCCATCCTATATGGCTATTTTTACAAGACATGTAGATAAAAATAGAGAGGGAACAGAGTGGGGAATATATTACACTATGACAGATCTTGGTAGTGCTTTTTTAGCTGTGCTTGGTGGTTATGTTGCAGAGACATTTGGCTTCCCTCAGTTAATATCATTGGTAGTTATTATTTCCCTATTAGGAGCCTTTACCTTAAGTCCAATTAGATATTATCTCTATAAAAACTAAGCAAACTTTGTTATCCTTTAATCAATATGAATAAACTTTCTAAATTCCTTCTATCATTTTGTTTTTTAACTTTTACATTCTTTGCTTGGAACAGCTATGAAGCACAAGGTAAGTTACTTGGTGTTAGTACTGAAAATAAAAGAGCTGCAAATGTTGTGCTACCTGAGCATGCTGCAGATCAAGCTGTAATAGCATTAGGTAAATCATATGACCAAGATTCTCAAGGCATGGTAGAAGGATATGCAATTATTAGAAGAAATGAAAATTATGCTAAAGGAGGGAACAAGGGTGGAGGCAAACCAGGAGGTGTTACGTCTAGTTGTTATGGCTTTTTAAGTAGTGGCATGAAATGGAAAACTCAAGAGCCTTGGTTTGTAAATACTACTAACTCTGATGGATTAAGTGAGCTTTTTGTTAGAAATACAATGATAGATAGTGTCCAAAAATGGGAGGCTGCTGCTGGAGTAGA
>JAOUMD010000011.1 GCA_029881675.1 Minisyncoccota bacterium
CGGGTTGAATGGCTCTAATTATTTTGTCAGTTTCTTCTTTGTTAGTTAGATCTACTTTATGAATATTATCTTTATTAATTAGGGAAGAAATATATGCTGACTTTCCTGAATGCGATGTGACGTGGATATTATGCTCTTTTTTTGAGATAAGATATTCCACTAAGTGAGATCCAGCAAAACCAGTTCCTCCTGTAATTAAGATAGTGGGATTATTGATCAAATGTGAACCCTTAGCCATGAGAATTAGTATAGCATTTATTTCGTACTATGTTCTTCTCTCCAAGTATTTATTTTTTGATGATCACCTGACAACAATACTTTGGGGATGCTCCAGTTATTAAAAACTTCTGGACGGGTATACTGAGGATGAGTAAATTGTCCTGGCCTGGAATGAGATTCATCCTTATTACTTTGATCATTTCCTAATACTCCAGGAATTAATCTAGTGACAGCATCTACAATTATATTGGCTGCTGGTTCTCCTCCAGTTAAGACATAATCTCCGACTCTTATTTCTTCATCAATTAAGTGTTCTACGACTCTTTCATCTACACCTTCATAGTGACCACAAATAATAGTCAAGTTATCTAATTGGGCATAACCTGTCGCGATTTGTTGATTAAAGGCAGGTCCTTTTGCTGATGTAAGAATAATTTTTGAGTTTACCTGGCCTTTCTTAATACCTAGTTCTTGCAAGGCATTGAAAATTGGTTCTATTTTCATAACCATGCCAGGCCCTCCTCCAAAAGGACGATCATCGGCAGTTTGGTGTTTGTCAGTTGAATAATCCCGAATATTAATTACATTGATGCTGATTTTGTTTGATTCTTGAGCTCTGCCAAGAATACTTTCTTTTAAAGTTGAGTCAAAATAATTCGGGAAGAGAGTTAATATATTTATGGTCATAGCAAGTGTCATTATATCTTAAAAATATCTTTTTCTTGAATCTAGTTAAATATCCTATATAATATATGCTTAATATATATAACTATATTAAACTATGTCTAAAACAAATCTAATTCCAGAAATGTTTCCAGATCCAGCTAAACGCGGGGTTATCATGGAGCCAGTTTGTGGAGAATTAGAAATTCATATTTGGCGTCTTCTTTTAGACCATTTAGCTAGTGGTGAAGCATTACCATTGCTTGATAAGAGTGCTGTCGGTTTTCAAGATAAAACTCCAAGAACAAATAAGACATTTTTACTTCATAATTCAGAATTTAAGAATCAACAAGTGGCTGTAACTGGAGAGACTCCAGGTGTTATTACTTATGATTTTCCAGATGATAGCCCAACTCATATTATGAGAGGTATCATCGGTGGAACAAATAGAATTACTAGGACCAGGATGTTAGAGTCTTTACAAAAAAGACATATCCCAGTTGAAAAGCAAGCTATTATTATTCCAGAAATAGAAAAGACAGATGAGCTGTGGTTTACCAGTGTTTTCTTAACTATGCTTACTCAAGTTGGTGTGGGTTTATCTGTCCAAGAACGAGAACAGCTGATTGCAAACATTGAATGGTTTCACCAAAATTATCGCTAAATTTCAATCTATTTGATTATTTTAGTCCTATATTGTACAATTACAACTTGATCTAATCTTGTTAATTTCACTATGGAGGAACATTTTGGATTTTATTCTGACTGCAGACTTAAAGGTAGGTCCCAAGACAGATAATTGGATTGGGATTAGTTCGAAAACCCGCACAGCAATAAGTGGATCCAATTCTATGAATATTCCAGAAGAAATTCTGATTGGTTATGGAATAGGTCGTTTGGAAATAATCATGGCTAAAAAAGGCTATAAGTTAGTGCGTGTCGGTCTCGTAAAAATCTGGTTTGAGAAAATTGAACTTTAATCAGATTAGCATCAAAGAAACAAAAAAGGCGTGGAACACATCCACGCCCTTTTATTATCTATTTTTTAATTAAAGATATTTTTCAATTGTAGCTTTGACTGAAGCATAAGGTAATGCACCAGGAATTAATTCCTTAGCAACACCGTCTACAACAACGATAGTACCTGGAGTTCCAGTAATACCAGCGCTACCACCAGCAGCAGTTTCATCTTTAACATTGGTCGCAAACTCATCAGAGTCTAAACAACTCTTGAAAGCACTTGCATTAACTCCGGCTTTAGCAGCAGCTTCTGAGATAGCTTCAGGTGAAAGTTTACCGTCTTTTGAAGTCACATCTGCGATAGCATCTGAATATTTCCAGAATGCATCATTTCCAGATAACTTTGCCACACATTCAGAACCTTCTGCGGCCTTTTGTGCATTAGGATGGAAAGATAGTGGATAGTGTCTATAGACCCATGCTATTTTATCGCCCATTTCTTCAACAGCTTGAACCATGGTTGGATGGAATCTAGCACAGAAAGGGCATTCATAATCTGAGTATTCAACTAAGACAACTTTAGCTTTTGCATTTCCTCTAATGTGATCATTCTGATCAACTTTTGGCATTTTTGAAAGTTGGCTTTCAGTTGGGCCAGAAGGTGCAGTTGGAGCTCCATCAGCTGGGGCTGCTATCTTGGCGGCTGTTGGGGACCCACTTTTTAATAATGTTTGAGCTCTATTCCAGTTGTATCCACCCCAGATCGCCAAAACGACAATAATGATTAGAGTGAAATTCCTGTTAATGAGCTTAAATGTTGTTTGTAAATCAGATGACATATAAGACATTTCAATAATTTATATTAACTAGTTTGTATTTAACTTTTCTTGATTCTATAGTAGTTTAAAACTAGAACATCATTACTATACAATAAATTCAGCTTATGCAAAGAGGTATCTTAGAAATTACAAAACCAGTTGCTCAAACAGCAATTAATTTATTAGCAAATTCTACGCAAGATTTATCACAATTATTCAGTCGGTTAACAATGGTAATTCAAGGTAATGAAGAATTGAGTACTATAGAAGTAGATAGAGAAGAGGTTGAAGCACTTTTAGATGCTATGCCAATTCCAAATGAAAATGAGGATATTAATTATAAGTTATTGAGAAACATCTTAACAATGTTTCTAGCTAAGAAAAGTTCTTAATATAAAAGACCGTCATGAGGGGAGTGAAGACAAAAGTCTAACAACTACCATTCAGATAAATCTGAAACCTCAACGACGGCCTATTGAAATAATAAACATTTTTTTATAAAAAATCTATATCTATTTTTCTTCCTAAATCCTGCAACCATTTGGTATAGTGTTCAGTAGATGTCTAAACAGTTTGTACACCTCCATTTGCACACAGAATATTCAATGCTTGATGGCTTGAATATCGTTAATCCTCGTCATAAACACCATAAGTTAATTGATAAAGCTGTTGAACTTGGTATGCCTGCTCTGGCTATTACTGATCATGGTGGGATGTATGGTTGTCTGCATTTCTATAACGCTTGTAAGAAGGCTGGGATTAAACCAATTATCGGTGTAGAAATTTATTTAGCCAAGAAGTCTAGATTTGATAAGCAAACTAAAATGGGCGCTGACTCAACTCATTTAACTTTGTTAGCTAAGAATGAAGAGGGTTACAAAAATATAATGAAGTTAACTTCATTAGCAAATATTGAGGGCTTCTCATATAAACCTAGAATTGATAAAGAATTACTCTTTGATCATGCAGCGGGCGTAATTGTTCTAAGTGGTTGTCCTTCAAGTCATTTTAATCGTTTACTGAGAGATGGTAAGGATGAAGAAGCCTTACAGTTATTTAAAGAATATAAAGAAAAATTCGGGGATGATTTTTATGTTGAAATACAACGTCACCCTGAGATTGATTTCCTTGAAGAGCTTAATAAAAAGTTAATTAAGATAAGCCGTGATCTTAATATAAAGATGGTCGCTACTGGTGACGTTCATTATTTAACAAAAGATGATGCCCCAGCTCAAGATGCTTTAATTTGTGTTGGTACTAGAAAACTAATCTCAGATGAGAAGAGAATGAAGATGAGTAGTTCTGACTACTATCTTAAGACAGCAGATGAAATGTATGAGTTATTTCATGATTTACCAGAAGCTGTTGAAAATACTATAGAGGTAATGGAGAAGTGTGATTTAACCATTAAGACTGGTCAGCTTATTTTCCCTAAATATGAGATTCCAGAAGGAGAAACAATTGATAGCTATTTCACCAAGTTTTCTCATGAAAAGTTAAAAGAAAAGTTTAACCCTGTTACCAAAGTAATGACGGATAGGTTAAATTATGAAATTGATATTATTATAGATAAAGGTTATTCAGCTTATTTTTTAATTACTCAAGATTTTGTTAACTGGGCCAAAGAACAGGGTATTGCGGTAGGTCCTGGAAGAGGTAGTGCCGCTGGGTCATTGGTTTCTTTTTGTCTTGGTATTACTACTATTGATCCACTTTTCC
Organism: Minisyncoccota bacterium; assembly: GCA_029881675.1. Classification (GTDB taxonomy): domain Bacteria; phylum Patescibacteriota; class Microgenomatia; order UBA1400; family PJMF01; genus JAHDXH01. Next base: position 4,380 of record JAOUMD010000011.1, read on the forward strand.
ACAAACTTCCTTTTGAACGTTTTTTAAATCCAGAAAGACCAACCCCACCTGATATTGACTTAGACTTTGCTGATGTGAGGCGTGATGAAGTTATCAAATATTGTTCTAGAAAGTATGGAGATGAGCAGGTTGCTCATGTTATTACTTTTGGAAGAATGGAGTCCAGAGTTTCTATCCGTGATATCGGTCGTGTGCTTGGAATGCCATATGAAGAGCCAGATACTATTTCAAAATTAATCCCAGCAGAACCAGGTAAGAAAACTTCTTTAGTACAAGCAATTGAACAAGTTCCTGAGTTAGCTGAGTATTACAAACAACCCAAATATAAGAAGTTAATTGATCTGGCCAAGAGAGTTGAGGGTGTTGTCAGACATTCAAGTGTACACGCAGCGGCTGTTATTATCGCTGACCAAGCATTACACAATTACACCCCGATTCAAAAAGATTCAAAATCAGGAAAAATGGTCACTCAATATGACATGTATGCTCTTGACTGTAACGTGGATGATGATGCTATCGGTTTACTTAAATTTGACTTCTTGGGCTTGAGAACCCTTACTACTATTCAATTTTGTGTTGAATTAATTGAACAAACTAAAGGAATAAAGGTTGATATAGATAACTTGTCTTTATTTGATCAAAAGACTTATGATCTTTTGTCAAATGGCGAGACGATGGGAGTCTTCCAATTAGAGTCATCAGGTATGAGGAGAGTTTCAAAAAGTTTAAAGCCTTCCCAGTTTTCTGATGTTTCTGCGTTACTAGCTTTATATCGACCTGGTCCAATGGAACTTATCCCACAATTTGTAGAAGGAAAACATAATCCTGAAGGAATAAAGTACCTTCATCCCAAATTAAAACCTGTTTTTGAAGAAACATATGGTGTGATGGTCTACCAAGAGCAAGTAATGGAAATTTTCTCTGTCATGGCAGGTTATTCTCTTGGTGAAGCGGATATGATCAGAAGAGCGATGGGTAAGAAAAAGATTTCAATTCTTGACGCAAATAAGAAGAGATTTGTTCTTGAGTCTGGTAAGAGAGGCTATTCAAAAGATATAGCAGAAAAGGTCTGGTTATACATTATGGCTTTTGCTAATTATGGATTTAACAAAGCTCATGCAGCTAGTTATGCGATGATCTCATATCAAACTGCGTATTTGAAAGCAAATTATCCTGTTGAATATATGGCGGCCCTGATGAGTGTTGAAGCAAACTCACATTCAATGAATGCTGAAGAAAAAGTGGCCGGTGCAATTGAGGTTAGTAAAAAGATGGGAATAAAAATTCTTCCTCCAAATATTAATCGATCGAGAAATGATTTTGTTATAGAACAAGATGAAACTTCATTGGAAGGTTTAGCCATCCGTTTTGGATTTAGTGCTGTCAAGAATGTAGGTACGGCTGCTGTTGAGAATATTTTGGACACACAAAAGTCACATGGAGAGTTTGTTTCTTTTACAGAGTTTATAAATAAAACTGAGGGTAGGAAAGTAAATAAAAAAGTTTTAGAAAGTTTAGTTAAAGTTGGTGCAATGGATCAGTATGGCACTAGAGCAAGTATGCTTGAAAATCTTGATTCTATTAGGCAAACAGCAAAGCAGTTTGAATCAGAAATAGAAGGTCAAGATAACCTATTTGGAGATATTGAAGAATCAGTTGGAGCGCTTCAAGATACTTTTGCACAATTACCAGAGTATCCAAAGCAAGAATTACTTTCATTTGAAAAAGATTTCTTAGGAATGTATTTGACTGAGCATCCAATGGCTAAGAGTCTTCAAAGTGTATCTAAGAGAGCAAATAAGAAGATTGGAGATCTTGATATAAATTTACATGCAGATCAAACTTTTACTATTGGAGGTATTCTGATTAGATACAGAGAAGTTTTAACTAAAAAAGCAGGTAAGAAAATGGCTTTTGGAACAATTCAAGATGATAGTGGGAAATTAGAGTTTGTTATCTTTCCTAAGACTTATGAAGAATATGGCAAACTGTTAGAAGAGAATAGTGTTCTTTTATTTAAAGGCAAGATAGATGTCAGAGAAGAAGAAATGCAGTTAATGATAGACAAGATTTCTTCACCATCCGACTTTAATATGGATCATATTGAGTCAAGTACTCATGAAGAGATTTATGTGCCAAGAAAGACTAGTAAGGAAACCTTAGCAAAACTTGGAGAGTTGCTTAAAGCCAATCCAGGTGATCAAAGTATGGTTGTATTAATCCCCAATGGAGGACAACCAAAAAAAGTTAAGCTTCCTTATGGTGTGAATTGGAATCAGAAGCTAGAGAAAGATGTAAAGAAGTTACTTAGTTAGTTCTTCATATTTCCCTATCAAGATTGATGTGTTCGTAATTGTAGCGGACTACCACATATTGGGTTTGTCATTTAGACATTCATCACTTACAATATATTTCCATGAGTATTCATGGCCTTTTAACCAAAAAATCTTCAAAGAAGTTCCCTACAAAGTATATTTTCGTCTCCGGCGGTGTTCTGTCAGGCCTAGGAAAGGGCATTACAGCTGCTTCTTTAGGTGTGATTTTAAAAGAGCATGGTTATAGAGTTACAAATATAAAGTGTGAGAACTATTTAAATATTGATTCCGGAAATATTAATCCTACAGAACATGGAGATGTTTTCCTCTGCGAAGATGGTTTAGAAGCTGATCTAGATTTGGGCTCCTATGAGAGATTCCTAGGTGAGGAAGTTGGTCATAATAATTTTACGACCATGGGTCAAATTTATTCTAAAGTGATAGAGAATACAAAGAATTTAGAATATGGTGGAAAAACAGTTGATGCTCTGCCATATGTTCCAGAAGAAGCCATTAAAAGAATTAAAATTGCTGCTAAAGGGTACGACATTATTTTGATTGAACTTGGTGGAACTGCGGGTGAATATCAAAATATGATTTACTATGAAGCATACAGAACGCTTAATTTAAGAGAACCAAATAATACTCTTCATCTACATTTAACTTATTTTCCAAGACCATCTCATATTAATGAATTAAAATCCAAACCTACACAATTATCTGTCCGGTTATTAAATAGTATGGGTGTCCAACCTGACTTTATCATTGGTCGTGCTGAAGAAGAAATTGATGAGAAGAGAAAAGAAAAAGTCGCCTACTACTGTAATCTGAACAAAGAAGATGTGATTTCTAACCCTGATTGTGAAACTATTTATCAAATCCCCTTAATTTTTAAAGATCAAAATTTAGATGTAAGAGTTTTAGAAAAGCTAGGCTTACCTTCTAAAAAAACAGAACTAAAATCATGGAAAAACTTAGTTAAAACTGTTTTGAGTGAGAAAAAGAAAACAGTTAAAATTGCAATCATAGCTAAATATATTGCTACAGGAGATTACGAGCTCAAGGACTCATATCATTCTTTACTTGAATCTTTAGAACATGCTGGCTGGTATCATAAAACAAATATTGAGATTGAATTTGTTCATGCTGAGAAACTGGAGAAAGATAATCAAGAAGCTTTAGATAAATTAAAAGCAGCTGATGGAATAGTTGTTCCAATTGGCTGGGGATCTCGTGGAGTAGAAGGTAAAATTAAGGCTATTGAGTATGCCAGAGTAAATAAAGTTCCATATTTAGGTCTTTGTTATGGTATGCAGTTAGCCAGTGTTGAATATGCTCGTAACGTTGTTGGATTAAATGACGCTCATACAACTGAAGTAGATGAGGAGACATCTAATCCAATTATTCACGATATTCCATTTAATGAGAAATATCAAAGAATTAAGGGTGAAGGAGCTAGTATGAGACTAGGTGCTTATGATTGTGTTCTAAAAGAAGGTTCATTGGCACATAAGATCTATAAGAAACACAAAGCCTTTAAGGACGAAAAGAAAAGTATTATTTCAGAAAGACATCGTCATCGATTTGAGTTCAATAATAAATACCGTGAAGTTTTAGAAAATGCTGGTTTTGTTATCTCTGGTACTTCACCTGATGATTTCTTTGTAGAAATGATTGAGTTACCGCAGAATAAACATCCTTTCTTTATCGCTACACAAGCTCACCCAGAATATAAATCAAGACCACTTGACCCTCATCCAATGTTTGTAGAATACATAGGTGCCGTATTGAATACTAAATAAGGTATAATGTTTAGGTGATCAAGAGATATTTTAGAAGACACCCTGTAAGAACTCAAAGAGCCTTGGAAATTTTACCAGGGTTCTTTTCATGGAGTTTAATTCTCTTTCCGTTTTGGGGTTCATTAATATTCCCAACAGCTGTCGCATACTACGTAATTTGTTTTGCAGTTTACTGGCTTTATCGTAGTATGAACTTGTCTATTTTATCTGTGCTGGCACATTTTAAGATAAATGCTTCAAAAAGATTTGATTGGATTGGAGATCTTAAAAGAGCATATCCAAAAAAATGGGATAGTATTCACCATATTATAGTTATTCCTACTTATAAGGAACCAATTGCAATATTAGAAAGAACTATCACAGCTCTTGTTGAGCAATCATATCCATTAGAAAAACTTCATGTTATGGTTTCCTTTGAAGAACGAGAAGGTAAAGATGCTCAGATTAAAGGCAAGGTTTTACAAGATAAATTTGGTGATAAATTTGGAGATCTTTGGACAACTTTTCACCCAGACATTGAAGGAGAAGTAAAAGGTAAATCATCAAATACTTGTTGGGGAGCTATTCAAGCAAAAAAATACTTAGTTGATAAAAGAAAGCTAGATATAGAAAATATTACTATTACTAGTGAAGACGCTGATGCAATTTTTCATCATCATTATTTTTCAAATTTAACTTATGAATTTATAAAATCTGATAAACCTTTCAATACTATTTGGCAAGGTAATATAGTTTTTTATAATAATATCTGGAGGGTCCCTGCCCCAATTAGAGTATTAGCTTCAATTTTTAGTGTTACTCAAATGTATATTTTGATGAGAAAAGATCGTTTGGTAAATTTTTCTACATATAGTACTTCCTTAAAGCATGTACATGATATTGGATATTGGGATACTGATGTTATTCCTGAGGACTATCGCTTGTTCTTTAAATCATATTTTGCAAAAAAAGGTGATTTTGAAGTAGAACCAATATTTTTACCTATTTATTCTGACGCTGCTGAATCTGAGGGAACTTGGGCAACTTATGTTAACCAGTATGAACAGTTAAAGAGATGGGCCTGGGGTGCAAGTGATGATGCATATATTATTAAACAATACGTTTTAACGGAAGGTGTCCCATTTTGGGACAAGTCTATTAGAGTACTTAAAGTAATAGAGGATCATTTTCTCTGGCCAGTCAATTGGTTTGCAATTACTGTATCAGCAATCTTGCCACCACTTTTAAATGAAGAATTCTCAAGAACTATTTTGGGAAAGACTTTACCACAGGTAATTTCTACTCTATTGACACTTTCTCTTATTTCTATGGTAACTATTTTTGCGATTGATGCTTTGAATAGACCACCCAGACCAGACAAAAGTGGAATCTTCTCATATATTAAACAACCTTTGGAATTTTTATTATTACCTGTAATTGGGTTTTTCTTCTCAGCTCTTCCTGGCCTTGATGCTCATACCAGGTTAATGCTTGGTAAATATATTGAATACAAGGTGACTGACAAAGTTTAATTTTCTCTTTATTTATATTAAGTGGACAACAGCTTTTTTTTCCTTCATAATGGGTTTATGCTCAAGAAAATTAAACAACTAGATTGCTGGTTAGATAAAATCGCCCCTATATTAGCACTACTACTCTTAGTTCTTTTTTTCAGACTTCCTAACCTTTTTGAACCTTATTGGTATGGTGATGAAGGTATTTATCTAACAATAGGAAATGCTCTTAAAAAAGGCGTTCCAATGTATCAGGGCATTATTGACCACAAGACTCCTCTCATTTACTACTTTGCTATGGTTCCAAGTCAGATTTGGTTTAGGGTTTTAAATATTGTTTGGAGTGGTGCCAGTGTTATTTTATTCTTTTTCTTGGCAAACAGAATTATTAAGAACATTAAGATTGTTTATTTTGTTTCATTGCTATTTACAGTACTTGTTTCAACTCCTATTCTTGAAGGAAATATACCAAATGGAGAATTATTTGTGATGGGCTTCATACTCCTTGGAGGACTATTTTTTGTCTCAAACTTTATTGCAGAATTTGTAACAGATAAGAGTGAGAAAATTCATCAGCATGGATGTTCTTTATCTTTTTTAACTTCAATAAATAAAAAAATGGGTAAGACTGGATGTCCATTAATTTACTTTTTCTCTGGTTTGATGTTTGGCTTAGCCATATTAACAAAGGTCCCAGCAATATTTGATGTAGCAGCTATGTTGTCTATCGCTTGGTTTACTATTTTTTATAATATTGATTTTAAAAAGTTTAGCTTTAATAAACTTCTGACTAATTTACAAAAAATAATGGTTAAACTATTTATAGTTTTTGCTGGTATTTTAACACCAATTATTGGTTCAATAGCTTATTATTATGCTAGAGGTAATGGTCAAGATTATTTAGACTTTGGCTTACTTTATAACTTTAGATATGTACAAAATTGGAGTTTGCCATTTGATGCTCCATGGCTTCAGGCTGCTTTTACTCTACAAGGTAAGTTCGCTATTGCTTTAGGTATAGTATTATTCCTGACATATATGGGAAAGAAAGTTTCATTAAGATTTAAGCTTGTGGCAACATGGCTAGTCTTAAGTTTATTTGCTAGTACTTTATCAAATAGACCCTATCCACATTATTATCTTCAAGTAGTGCCAGCTGCAGTTATGGTATTTGGATTCATAATAGAAGAATTAATTAAGCTATTTAGTAAAAACAGATTTGAAAAAAGATTTAATAAATTTGATGTTGGAATTGGTTTACTATTATTAGGATTAACGGCTAATGTGTTTGTTCTTCTTAACGTTGGTTTTTATCCTACTGTTAGTTATTACACCCGTTTTTATAAATACATTACAAAACAAGTCAGTAGAGAAGATTATTATCAATCATTTGATAGTCTCATGAATGATAACTATAAAGCTGCAACAATTATTCAAAAATCTGATAGTCCATATTTATTCATTTGGGGTACAAACCCTATGCTATATGCACAAACAAAAAAGATCCCAACTGGAAGGTTTATCGTAAGTTTCCATGTTAGAGACTTCAATGCATATCAAGAAACTTTGGATGATTTTATTAATAAAAAACCAATGTTTGTAGTTTCGATGAATAATGAAGAACCAATTGATGGTTTAGAAGAATACTTATCAACAGCTTATATACCTAATTATGATTTTGATCACTTTGTACTTTGGAAAAGAATTTCTGAAGAACTATAAATCGGCATGTCTATAATTAAGAAATTATCTTTTTCATTTTTTGTAATATTTCTATCTATATTTATTTTTGTTAGTCCAGTCGAAGCAGCAGATAACAATGATTCTTCATTTCCTGTATGTGATGTTACTATAAGTGGAGTAGCGGCTGGTCCTGGAAATAATGTCAGATTTGATCCAACCAGACAAGAAGGTAATCGATATTATTATCCAATTAGAGTATGTACAAATTTTGACACAATTAACGGAGATCAAGAAGATTCTGTTTCTAATTGTCTTGCTGATGGAAACCAACTTAGAGTTGCAATAAATACTTCACCTTTTTATTGGCGTAAATTTGAAATATCTACATATGATGATGGCTGTTATCTTGGAGAAATTAATGCAAAAAATGGAGATGCTTGGACTTCAAGTGGGGTTGATATTGATATTGAACTGGCAAATAATAGAGGAAATTGCCGTGAAGGAATGCCCGTTTGCAGAAGGTTTGAATCAAGCTTTGAGAGAAGTTTAGATAATGTTGAGACTGAATCGGTTGATCCAGGTACATATGATATATGTGATTCAAATTTAGAACATAATATTATTGCTAGAGATAATTGTAGAATTTGTTATGGTAATAAAGGAATTTGGACTGCAATTGGTTGTATTGATCAAGACCCTAAATCAATGGTGGCAAAATTACTTAATATTGGAGTGGGAATAATTGGGGGAGTATTTCTAATTAGAGTCTTAGCAGCAGCCTTTATGTTAACTAGCTCTCAAGGAGATGTAAAAAAGACTTCTGAAGCAAAACAAATGGTCACTGAGGCTATTATCGGAATTATTTTTATTCTTTTCTCAGTTACGTTACTACAATTTATCGGAAGTGGTATTTTAAAAATACCTGGGTTTGGTTAGGAGCAGAGTAGAGAAATATGATCAATTAAGATATCATTAAATTAATGATTTTTATTTTAAGAAAAACGCTGTTTATATTTCTTTTATTTGTATTTTCTTTTTTTCTTACATTTTTTTCAACAAAGTCGTATGCTCAAGAGGCATGTCCTGAGATTGGTATTGGTTTGAATGCAAAACCATTTGCTGAGAGAATAAATCCTGATCCTCTAACAGGTGGTTTTTCAAATTGCTTATACAATGGTGAATTATATAGTTATTGTCCAGGAGGAGGTTATATAACCGGCCCAGGATATTGTGTTGATTTATCTGTTTGGGCTTCAGCACAGGGTAATTGTTGTAATAGCGACCAAACTTCATGTACTAATTCAGATGGAGATACTGGATATTGCGTTGGGATTGGATCAAGTCCAGATGCGACATCCTGTGATTCTGGAAGAGCATGTGTTGGGGCGCCTCCTGATTTGGATACAAGTGATCCTGGCTCTGTGAGTTGTAGTTGTAGAATTGGTCAAGGTGGGCTTTGGTATTGTAGTGAATCAGGCTTTAATTCAACTGGTTGTGCACCATGGGCTAGTATTGATCAAACGCAATGTGGTTCAGGAATAGCCAGGCCTTCATGGTGTGATAGAGATACCTGTATGGGTACTGTATCTTGTATCAGTACAATTAGTGATACAGGCCAACCTCTAAAGGGCCACAATGAAGAATGTACTTGGAGTCCTGGTAGTGATGAATGCGATACAAGTATAGGTTTACAGTGTATGACTGTTGAAGGTACTTATCGTTGTGTTTATGGTATCGGGACAAGAGGTGGACCTGGAGGCAATGGAAATAGTTGTATGTATGATTTTGAGTGTATTACAGAATTTGGTCTTGAAACAGATCCTTCTTGGGATTATGAATGCACTGGTGCTCCTGGAGTTTTATGTGACCCTTTGATTCATGATAGTTGTACTTGTACTGCTCCTGAAGGGACATGGAGAAATGGTGTCCCAGTGAGTACTAGACCATCTACAACTTCTTATGATATTTGTGCTTCAAATGTAGGCAACAATGATACCGCATACCAAGCATGTGATGCTTGTATGGGAAATAATGGGGTTTGGACTTCAATAGGTTGTATTAGTCAGGAACCAAAGAGTTTAGTTGGAAAGCTAATAAATATCGGAATTGGAATCTTGGGTGGTATCTTCTTACTTAGAGTATTAGCAGCGGCATTTATGCTTACCAGCTCTCAAGGAGATGTAAAGAAAACTTCAGAAGCAAAGCAAATGATCACTGAAGCTATTATCGGTATTTTCTTTGTCCTATTCTCTGTGACAATCTTACAATTTATCGGTGGAGACGTTTTGAAGCTCCCAGGCTTTGGTGGGTAAGGTATATTCCAAAAAATATAGCAGATGAGTGTAATTAGATAACTTATTAAATTAATATAGTTATTAATTTTAAGACCAATAAAAAACACCCCTAAGGGTGTAGTTTACGAACTTTAAAATTTGATTCAGACATAGTGATAGATCTTGCCTAGACACTAGTTCATAGGACTTTTGTTTATTTTACGTCTCGATTACTCAAGACGGGAATAAGAAGGTCGTGATTCTTCAAACCCTTACTCCTTAGAAAGGAGGTGATCCATCGGCACCTTCCAGTACCGATACCTTGTTACGACTTAGTCCTCATTGCCGACCTCACCGTAGAAGGGCCGCTCCACAAAAGTGGTTACGGTCACCCGCTTCGGGCGTTGCCGACTTTGCTGGCTTGACGGGCAGTGTGTACAAGGAGCGAGAACGTATTCACCGCAACGTGCTGATTTGCGATTACTACCGATTCCGGCTTCATGAGGGCGAATTGCAGCCCTCAATCCGAACTGAGGAAATGTTTGTAGGATTGGCTTAGAGTTACCTCGTCGCTACCCATTGTCATTTCCATTGTAGAATGTGTGTTGCCCCAGATGTAAGGGTCATGCTGACTTGACATCATCCTCTCCTTCCTCCCTTGCATAGCAAAGGCAGTCTCGTATGACACATATAACATACGATAAGGGTTGCGCTCGTTACCTCACTTAAGAGGACGTCTCACGACACGAGCTGACGACAGCCATGCAACACCTGTGTGCCACTCTCGAAGACAATCTATGTTTCCATAGATCTGCAGGCACATGTCAAATCTGGGTAAGGTTTTTCGCTTTGTATCGAATTAAACCACATACTCCACCGGTTGTGCGCTCCCCCGTCAATTCCTTTGAGTTTTAACCTTGCGGTCGTACTCCCCAGGCGCCTTGCTTAACGCGTTAGCTTACGCCACTCCAGATATAAATATCCAGAACAGCTAGCAAGGATCGTTTACGGCTAGGACTACAGGGGTCTCTAATCCCTTTTGCTACCCTAGCTTTCGTCCCTGAGCGTCAGTGCTGTCATAGAAGCTTGCCTTCGCAATTGGCGTTCCTCTAAATATCTACGGATTTCACCCCTCCACTTAGAATTCCAACTTCCTCTAACAGACTCAAGTAATTCAGTTTCTCTTGCTTTCCTACAGTTGAGCCGTAGTCTTAAACAAGAGACTTGAAAAACCGCCGACGGACGCTTTACGCCCAGTAAATCCGGATAACGCTCGCACCCTACGTATTACCGAGGCTTCTGGCACGTAGTTAGCAGGTGCTTTCTAGCGGGGTACTGTCAAAATTCATCCCCCGCCACAGCGGTTTACACTCCTAAAAGCTTCATCCCGCACGCGGTGTCGCTGCGTCAGACTTTCGTCCATTGCGCAATATTCCCGGTTGCTGCCACCCGTAGGTGTAGGTTCCGTGTCTCAGTAACCTTGTGGCCGATCATGCTCTCACATCGGCTACCCGTCATTGGCTTGGTGGGCTATTACTCCACCAACTACCTGATAGGGCGCAGGCTCCTCCTTTAGCGCATAAATGCTTTAATCTTGCGATCATATGCGGTATTACCCCTCCTTTCGGAGGGCTATTCCCCACTAAAGGGTAGATTCCTACGTGTTACTCACCCGTCTGCCACTGTCCACCTCCCGAAGGAGGCTTCTCGTTCGACTTGCATGCCTAAGGCACACCGCCAGCGTTCATCCTGAGCCAGGATCAAACTCTCAAATAAAATTTGAAAATATAATTTCTGACTTTAAAATTGTTAAAAATAAATTAACGGATTTACATATAAAAATGATAGATCCACTAAAGAATTTTTGTTAAGATCTATCACTATGTCTATTTCAAATTTTTAAAGATCATTTCTTCATTAAAGATTAAACGCAAAAAAACGGACACAATATTGTGCCTGTAAGCTGGCTGTTTAATTTTTAATTTTGTTGAGATTAGTTTCCTAAAGGACTTGATCTTTGAAGAATATTATTCTAACAGATATTAATTAAGAATAAAGGAGCAAAATGAATGTTCCTATATAGCTTGGTGGGTCCACCGGGACTCGAACCCGGGACGCACAGCTTAAAAGGCTGTCGCTCTAACCGACTGAGCTATGGACCCGCTTAATATATGTTAAAAATGTTACATCTGTTTGTAACAGAAGTGAATTATATCAGACATGAAAAGACTTATCTAGACTAGATTAACTATTTTATATCTAGGATAAGTAATAAATAGTTACTATATATTAGACCAATATGGCAATAATTGATTACGAAAGAAACGTTCATAAGCATTGGATGGAAGTAGTGAGGAGTGAAAGGAAGCATAAAACAGATGAAGTAATAAGACAAATCAAAGAAAGGTTTGATAGAGAGTCAATTACAGAGGTTCAATTGATTGAGTGGGGAAGAGAATTTAGAACTTGCCCTCATGCTTTTGTAGAAACACTCCTTTATTACGGGTTAGACTTCGATTAGAATGGTCAAATGCCAGAATTACCAGAAGTAGAAACTGTTGTTAGAAAATTAAGAAACCTTATTGTTGATAAAAAGATCTCTAATATAGAGGTACTTAACTCTAAGAGCTTTACTGGAGATATATCTAAATTAATAGGTTCCACTGTAATTGATGTCAGAAGAAGAGCAAAGATTATTAATATAGTTATCAATGATGATTTATATTTATTGACTCATTTAAAGATGACTGGTCAATATATTTTACAAGATGGTACTATCAGAGCTGGAGGAGGACATCCAAGTAGTGATTGGGTAAATAATCTTCCTAGCAGACATACTAGAGTAGTATTCCATTTTCAAGATGGTTCAAAACTTTTTTTTAATGATATGCGTAAATTTGGTTGGATAAGGCAGAACACAAAGCAACAGCTAGAGCAATCTTTTGCTAAATTAGGCCCTGATGTAATAGAACCAGAGTTAACCTATGAATATCTCAAATCACAGTTACAAAGAAGAACTATTCCAATCAAGCAAGCTATTATGATGAATGAAATCCTCTGCGGAGTAGGTAATATCTATGCCTGTGATTCTCTAAATGATGCAAAAATTTCTCCTTTTAGACCTGCAAAGTCCATATCAGATTTAGAATTAAAAAATCTAATATTATCGATGAAAAAAATTGTTAATATGGCAATTGATAAGGGTGGAACTACTTTTGATGGTATGTATGTTGATGTTGATGGTCTAGCTGGTAGTTATCAAGATAGTGTTCTTACTTACGGTAGAGAAGGAAAGAATTGTTATAATTGTGGAAGTTTAATTAAGAAAGATAAGCTTGGCGGTAGAGGAACATATTATTGCCCTACCTGTCAAAAATAACTAGAATATAGCTATGCCTACTTTAACTGTTCTCATCAATACTAAAAACGAAGAAAAAAATATTTCTAAATGTATAAAAAGTGTCAGAAAATTTGCTGATCATATTCTTGTTGTGGATATGAATAGTGATGATGCAACAGTAGCAATGGCAGAAAAAGCTGGGGCTAGAGTTATTCATTATAAAACTGATCATGGATTTGCAGATCCTGCTCGAGACTTTGCACTAGGTAAAATAAAGACAGATTGGGTTTTTATTCTAGATGCAGATGAAATAGTTAGTCCAAAGTTAGCTGATAATATTAAGAAGCTTATTAGTTCTGATGAGTTTGATGTTTACTATTTGCCTCGTCAAAACATGATATTTTCTAAGTGGATCAAGTACACTGGCTGGTGGCCTGATTATCAACCAAGGTTATTTAAAAAAGGACACTTAAACTGGCCTGGGAAAGTCCATGCCCAACCGGTAGTTAAAGGAAATGTTAAGCACCTCCCTACAAAAGAAGAGTTTGCTATAACTCACTATAACTATAATGATATTACTCATTTCTTAGGAAAACTTAACAGATATACCACCTTAACTGCCGAAGCTGTCCCAACTAAAGATAGAAGAACTCCACTTTCTCCAGCAATGACTTTAAATAAATTTTTCTCTGAATTTCTGAGAAGATATTTTGCTCAAGATGGTATTAAGGATGGTGTACATGGGGCAAGCTTAAGTCTTTTACAAGCAACCTATGAACTTTCTACCTATCTCAAAAAATGGGAATTGGGTAACTATCCCACTTCTAATGCAGATAAAGACTCTGGTATTAGACAGTTAAGACAAGTCCAAAAAGAGCTAAACTATTGGATTGCAGATTATAAGGTTAGAGATACTACAGGTTTAGTAAATTTATATTGGAGAGTAAGAAGAAAATTATTAATTTAATCATTCTTATTTTTGCTTTAGCTACCCCCCGCTAGTATAATAAAAATTATGGATCACATTTCGATTGTAATAGTTCACTATAATACAGAAAAAGAGACAAAAGAATGTCTTGACTCTCTTGAGAAGATTAAAACAAATCAAAACTTTAAGTATGACGTAATCCTATTGGATAATGCTTCAAAGATTCCTCTTAAGTTAAAGAAAAATTATACTAATTTTGAACTAATTAGATCAGATTCAAATCTTGGTTTTACTGGAGGAAACAATCTAGCAGTCAAGTATGCTCTTGAGAAGCATAATAGCGATTATATTCTTTTATTAAATAATGACACTATTGTCGATCCTGACTTTTTAAAGAACCTTTATAAGTGTTCTAAAGATCATCCAAAGGCTGGATTAGTTACTCCAAAAATATATTTTGAAAAGAATTTTGAGTTTTATAAGCAGGACTATCCTATGAAGGAAAGAGGTAATGTTATCTGGTATGCGGGAGGAAGCATTGATTGGAAACATCTATCTGCTGATCATCGTGGAGTAGATGAAGTTGATTATGGCCAATTTGAAGATGTTTCTAAAGTTGATTTTACAACTGGTTGTTGTCTACTTATTAGTAGAGAAATAGTTGAGACAGTAGGTCTACTTGATGATAACTTGTTCTTATATAGTGAAGACGTTGATTATTCACTCAGAGTAAAAAAAGCTGGTTATGATTTATTATATTGTCCACAATCTGTAATTTGGCATAAGAATGCAGGTTCTAGTGGTGGATCTGGATCTCCTGTACAAAACTACTATCAAACTAGAAACAGACTTTGGATTGCTAAAAGGCATGGAGACTATAGAGCTAAATATATTGCCTTTAGATTAATTTTAAGAATCATCTTTGGAAAAAATGAAGTAGAAAAAGAAGCCCTGAACGATTTTATTACAAATAATATGGGCAAGAAACCAGTTATCTTATGAGTATTACCGCTATCATTATTGCTAAGAATGAAGAATCAATGATTGCCAATTGTATCGAGAGTCTTCGTTGGTGTGATGAAATATTAGTTATCGATAATGGATCTATTGATTCAACAGCCTCTGTATCTGAGAAATTAGGGGCAAGAGTGATAGGATTCTCTAGTACAGACTTTTCTAAAGTTCGTAATGAAGGTCTAAAAAGAAGTAAGACAGACTGGATTTTCTATGTTGATGCTGATGAAAGAGTTTCTCCAGAATTAGCTAGAGAAATAATGGTTAGCATTGAGACTAATGTTGGTCAGGCATTTAAATTAAAGAGAGATAATATTTGCTATGGTTTTCCTTTAACTCATGGTGGATGGGAAAATGATTATGTGACTAGAGTTTTTAAAAGAGATGATTTAACATCATGGTCTGGAAAAATCCATGAAAGTGCAAACTTTAATGGTAAAGAAGTAAGCCTACAACAACCACTTTTACATTTAACTCATCGTTCTACAAAAGATAACCTATATAAATCTGCAGAATGGACTGGTATTGAAGCAGATCTGTTATATAAATCAGGAATTAAACCTGTCACTTTATTTACGTTGATTAGAAAAGGCTTGATGGAGTTTATCAGAAGAGATTTTATCAAACAGGGAAGTAAAAATGGAATGGTTGGTCATGTCGAAGCACTAGTCCAGGCAATGAATAGGGTAATGGTATACATACAAGTCTGGGAATTACAACAAAAGCCATCTCTACCAGACAGGTATGAGAAAATTGAAAGAGAAATTTCTCAAAAATGGACTAAGCAAAAGGATTTACAAAAAAACTAAAATGAAAGTTTGCCTTTACTCTCCCTATATTCCAAAACACTTTGGTGGTGGGGAAAAGTATCTTTTTACAGTTGCACAAGTTTATGCTCAAAAAAGCCTTGTTTATATCGCTGTTACATCATCAATAGCAATTTCCCCTCAACAAAATATTAGATTAAGAAAATTATATGAAGAATTCTTAGGGGAAACCCTTCATAAGAATATTAATTTTATAGCGTCTCCTTTAGGTACCCAAAGTAATTTTGTGAGTAAGTTGTTGTGGACTAAACAATTCGATGTGATGTATTTTGCTACAGATGGGAGTTTGTTTTTTTCTTTAGCAAAAAGGAATATTCTTCATATTCAAGTCCCATTTATGAACTCACACAGTTCACTTGTGAGTAGGATCAAACTGAATAATTGGCAAGTCAAAAATACAAATTCAAATTTTACAAAAAAAATTATAGAAAAATACTGGCAGACAAAGATAAATTATGTTCATCATCCAGTAATCGTTGATGAGAAAGAAATTGAGAAAGTTAATTTAGAAAAGAAAGAAAAAATCATCTTACATGTCGGTAGATTTTTTAAACAACTCCATAGTAAAAGGCAGGATATTTTAGTCAGTATATTTGCAAAGTTAAAAGCAGCAGACTGGAAACTTGTCTTAATTGGCTCAGTAGAAGATGAAAGTTACCTAAATGAGGTTAAAGATATGGCCAAGGGACTAAACATTGATATAAAAACAAAAGTCTCACATAAACAACTGATTGGTTGGTATAAAAAAGCCAGTATCTATTGGCATGCAACAGGGTTTGGAGTTAGTGATAGTGTTAATCCAGAAAAAGTAGAACACTTTGGCATTAGTACAGTAGAAGCGATGAGCTATGGATGTGCTCCAATTGTAATAAAGAAAGGTGGCCAAAAAGAAATTCTTAAAGGTGATTTGAAAAAATGGTTGTGGAACGATAAAAATGAATGTGTCTTATTAACAAGAAAATTAATTAGAAATAAGAAATCATTAATAAAGATTCAGGAGAAAGCCATAGCAAGATCAAAAGAATTTAGCTATAAAAAATTTTCTGATAAATTATGGAAGATGACCAATGAATAAGAATATTTCCTTTGTGATTCCCACCTATAACGGTAAAAGTCTTTTAGAAAAGAATTTACCGGCTGTAATTAGTGAGATGAGTAAAAATGATGAGCTTATTATCATTGATGACGCAGGTAACGACTCTACACCCAGCTGGTTAGAAAAAACAGTTAAGAAAAAGGTGACTGGTAAAGGAGCTACTCTTAAAGTAATTGTTAATAAAGAAAATTTAAGATTTGGTGAGAGTTGTAATAAAGCAGTGAAGGTGGCAAAGCATAACTTAATTTTTCTCCTTAATAATGATGTTAGTCCACATAAAGGTTGTGTTGATGCTTTAGTTCCTCACTTTGAAGATGAAGATGTATTTGGAGTGGGTTGTTTAGAAAAAGAAAAAAAAGATGGAAAAGTAGTAGAGCACGGTAAAAACAGATTGTGGTTTGATCAAGGTCTCTTTATTCACTCCAAAGCACATAATATGGATAGTGGTGCGACAGCTTGGGTGATTGGTGGTAGTGGAATGTTTGACAGAAAAAAATGGTTAGAATTAGGTGGATTTGATAAATTATTTTATCCAGCCTATTGGGAAGATATTGATCTTAGTTTTAGAGCTAGAAAGAAAGGCTGGAAAGTTCTTTTTGAGTCAAAAGCTGTAGTTGACCATAATCATGAGAGTACTAATCTAGATGTTTTTGGTCAAAGAAAACTAGAAAATATTAGTTGGAATAATTCTTTGAAATTTACTTGGAAAAATGGCCATATTTGGCAAAAGATCTCTTTTATACTTTGGCAACCGTATTGGATTTATATGCGTCTTTCAGGATAAAATAAGTTATGTTAAGTTTCTTTAATAAAAACCTTTTTATAGCACTTTCAATTTTAGTTTTAGTCTTTGCAGCTGGACTTAGATTATATAAGTTAGCAGATGTCCCCCATGGAATGACTTGGGATGAGGCAGCCATTGGTTACAATGGATATGCAATTTTAACAACCAGAAGAGATGAGTGGATTTTTAAGTTACCTGTTTCTTTCAGATCTTTTGGTGACTATAAAGCTCCATTTGCAATATATTTAAATGGATTGTTTACTTTTCTTTTTGGTTTAAACCTCTGGGCAGTTAGATTACCTTTTGTTTTAGTAGGTATTGGATCTGTTTTAGGTATGATATTGTTGACGAAAGAGTTAGGTATTAAAATAGGCTGGCAGAAAAAACAAATCTTTTGGTTATCATTAATCTCTGGGATTCTTTTATCTATTTCACCATGGCATCTACACTATTCCAGAACTGGGTTTGAATCAGGGATGGCATTAGGGTTTACAGTATGGGGTGCTTTCTTATTATTAAGAGCATATAACAAAGATAAACTAAATTGGTTTTCTTTATACAGTTCTGTTTTTTTCTTTGTACTAACTTTATACACTTACCATAGCTCAAAGATTGTGACTCCACTTTTGGTTTTGTCCATTCTTCTTTGGAATAAAGATAAGGTATTTAAATACTTTAAGCATTTATTGTTAGCTGGAATTAGCGGGTTGGTTATCCTTTATCCTTTAATTAAAGACAGTATTTATGGCAAAGGATTAGAAAGAGCTGGTACTCTGATTTTTAATCAAAGTGATTCTACAGTAGAGGTTGTTGTAACATTTATTAAGCAATTGTTTGCTCATCTAACTCCATCATTTCTAGTACTGGGAGAAACAACTAGTTTCAGACATGGAGATGGAAAGTGGGGAGTACTTTTACCAATTACATACTTTTTAGTCCTGACAGGATTGGTCTTTTTTATTAAAAAAATTAGATCAGGAAAAATAGATAAAAACTATCTATTTATTTTCTTCTGGATCTTTATTGGAATTATTCCAGCTGCACTTGGAGCTGAGTTAGTCCCACACAGTAATAGAGCACTTCTGGCACTACCAGGTTTTTTACTACTGGCTATTTATGGTCTCAATGATTTATCTAGCTGGCTTAAAGCAACTAAATTAAACAAACAAATCCCAGGCTCTCATGGAGCTAAAAACATGGTTTGGGTTAGTGTAATGGGGATAATGATTTTCTTACAAACACTCTTTTTTATTAAATATATAAATAATTATTACTCTGATTTTGCTAAGATTAGTGCCAATGACTTCACTGATGGTTACCTTGAAGCTTTTGACTATGTTAAAGAGTTTGAGAAGGATAAGGAAAAAATTGTTTTTACTAGTGAATATGGACAGCCATATATATATGCTCTGTTTTCAAGAAAAACTAATCCTATTTGGTATCAAGGTGGATCATTAATAAAATATGAATTTAAGGAAGTAAATGTTGGAGATTTAGAAAGACAGAATGCTGTTATTGTAGCTGGTAAAAGTAGTGAGTTTATTGAGGCTAGTAGAGCAGATAAAGTTATCTATGGTAGTGATGGAGAAGTTAGATTTAAGATATTCATAAGGTAATATTTATATCTGTTACACTTGCTTAATAAGTCCCATAGTGTTATAATTACTTTCTGTTTTAACTTTTAGGAGCATTTCAATGAAGAAATGGTATGTGGTTTCAGAAGCAGGTTTAAGAGTCAAAATTCAGTCAAAACATTTTACTGAATGGTTGGCAAATCGAGCTAGAGATAAAGCAGAAAGGGAAGAAGGATTACCCTTCAACCCAGTCATGCCATTGCCTAATTTTGTGGTTATGCATGAAAGTGAGTGGAAACGTAAAGATAAAAAACGTTCTCTCAAAAGACGTTTCAAATAGTTTCGACTCAAACATCAATAGCCACCCGTTTATAAACGTGTGGCTATTTGCATTTATGTAATAAACTATATTTAAACGATGTCTAAAGATTGTAGAATTTAGAGTCTTTATCGATAGCCTTTCGCTTCGGGCATCTTGTTTGCCTTTTACACCCTTTTACAATAAAATAACTTATCTATCAACATTATCCCTAGGGGGAACAGATGAGACCTTGGCTAGTAGTTGATCAGAATAGGAAAGTTTACTCCCAGCACTTTTTCCTTTGTTTTGCAAAGTGGAAAAGAGATTGGTTAGAAG
This sequence comes from Minisyncoccota bacterium, assembly GCA_029881675.1. Lineage (GTDB taxonomy): Bacteria > Patescibacteriota > Microgenomatia > UBA1400 > PJMF01 > JAHDXH01. The sequence continues at coordinate 24,146 of JAOUMD010000011.1, forward strand.
ATAGGGCAACAAAGCCACTTAAATCAATTTTATTGTTGGGTAAATTACACTTTATGGTCATCCATAAAGATCAACTTTCTCAATGAGTACATGAGCCCATCAATCACTTGGTGGGTTTATTTTTTCTATATAGTTTTGTTTGAGATATATTTTATTGATAGGTTATGATATATTTAGTCAACTGTTGGACGAGTAGAAAGCGTATTGCTGATGGAATGGTTCATTAATTGGCTCAACTCATTTAAGAAATGGGTAATTGTCGTTTCCATTGATGGTGGCGAATTTGAGGAATTTGATGCCTACTTCAGTGAAAAAGAAGCTCACCGTATCTTTGAGATGGTACGGTACAGTAAACCAGTTGATGAAGACTCCCCAGTAAGAAAGTATCAACTGATGAGTCGTCAAGATTGGAACCAACAAGCCAGCTAGCTTAATTGCTGGCACCACAACATAATAGTCCGATCTTACTTAGGGTCGGACTGTTTACTTTAAGGATGAATTTATAGGTACTTCAAAAAATCTAAATTTTGGATCTCAGACATTACTTCAATAATTAGTTTCTTTAAATCTCCCGTATCTTCTTTTGTAATTTCAAAAAGTCTGGTGACTTGTTTCTTAGATGAGTTTGGTTCAATAAACTCAAATGAAGCATGAGTAACGTCATAGTTAAATGTATGATCATTGTCTATCAGAAGCTTATAAAAGAGTAATTGTCTTTTATATTGCCCTTTGATACTTTCTGGAAGGTTTAACTCTCTTTCTGAGTAATTAGAGGTTCCTACTGATCCATTTATTTCGTTAATTGACTTAGGTTTACCAGTTTTGTAATCAATCACTTTAATTTGTTTCTTGGCTTTGTCTAACCAATCAATTCTATCGATTCTTCCAGATAAATGAATTCCATTTTCTAGCACCACTTTATTTTTACTACCCCCAAAGGCTCTTTCTAAATGCATTACTTCATAAGGATTACCAATATTTGTATCATAGTATAGTTTGAGAATCTCTTTTCCATGTTCTAATCTTCTTTTATAGTCATCTTGAGTGATAACTTCTTTTTCTAAATGAACAGAGAGACTCTCATAGAGTAGCTCTATCGGAGGGAACTTACCAGTCTTTTTTTGTACATTAAAGAGAAATTCTAAGGCTGCATGAACTGCTGTACCAAATGACATATGGACAGGTTTAGCTTTAGGAATTCTTAGTAAGTTATTTTCTACAAATTCCTTTGGATCTCTTAAATATGTATTTAGTGCAGTAGAGGATAATTTAAAGTTTTTTACTAAGTGAGAGAAGAAATCTTTAGTGTTTTGTTCTAAAACTTTTTCTGCTTCTATTACTTCTTTTGCCTCGATTAGTTTGAGAAGTTTGGCTTCATCAACTTCATTAACTTCAAGGTGTTTAATTTTTGTATTTAGGCCAAGCTCACTAAGAAACATTGTTTCTACCTGTGATTTATTATTATTTCCACTTAGTTTTGTTTGGGCCCAGCTGAGATATACTTTTATCTTAGCTCTTGTAATACCAACATAGAATAGGCGTCGATCATCTTCATTGCGTTCTTTTTTATCTACATTAGTATTTTTAAGTACACCATCAGGTAAGGGAATTAATTCTCTCTTTTTTGTATTTCCCCATTTACCATTTACTAGTCCAATCATAAATACGTAGTCCCATTCTTGTCCTTTGGCTTTATGAGCAGTAGAAAGATGAATAGCATTTTCTTTAGTTTGGATGTTTTCTGATTTTATCGCTATATTGTGTTCACTCATTAGATCAAGAGCAACTAAAAAGTCATTTAATTTAAGATTGTGATTAGCTTGGTTAAGATTTTTTATTTGGTCAAAAAGAGATTTTAAAGCAACAATTAATTCATATTTGTTTGGTTGTTGTTTGATGAATTGAAGGTATCCAGAATCATTGAGAACTTTTTCAAACCAGGCAGTAAAAACCATATTAGCATCATCAGATTTAAGTTGACGAAATTTAAGTAACATTGTTTGAATGTTTTTATAACTCTCTTCATTTAGTTTAAATTCACTTAGTTGAGGTTTGTTTTGATCAAAATCTTGTTCTAAAAGTTCTAGAATGGATAAGTATTTTAGACTAGCTGTCTTAGTTATTTTCATTAAGTCTAATTGATTTAATCCCAACCACTTATAATTTAAGACTTCAAATAGATTTAACTCTCTATCATCTGTGTTTATATTGTTAACAACTCTTAAAAATTCAATCAATTGTCTAATTAGCTCTGTGTCCATAATATTGGCACTACTATCTAACTCATAATCTATGTTCCATTTATTTAAGATATCTTTGAGCTGTTCACTTTCTGCGTTATTTCTAAATAAGATAGAAATATTTTTGGGATGAACTTTTTTAACATTGATTAATTCTTTAATCTTTTCTACTACATTAATAATCTCAACTGTATGAGAAGGTGCCTTTGTAATTTCAATATTGGATTTTAATTTAGAAAAACTGACCAATTTCTCATTTAATTTATCTAAAATCATCAATCTATTTTTACTAAGATTAGGAGAAATTGTTTCTTCTTTGGTTAAGTTATTTTCACTAATTAGAGCGTGGGCAGCATCATAAATGTTTTGAGGACAACGATAGCCGTTTGTTAGAGTAATTACTCCAGCGTCAGGATACTTGTCAGAAAAAGATAAAGCATTTTCCACACTAGCTCCCTGGAAACGATAGATTGATTGGTTAGGATCTCCAACAACAAAGATATTGGGTTGTTCTTCTCTCCAGTATGATGCTAATAAATCAACAATTTTATTTTGGGCACTATTGGTATCTTGGTATTCATCAACTAAAAAATAGTGAAGGTTCTCTTGATAATCAAGAAGTAGGTCTTCATGGTTTCCAAATGCTTCGACAACTAATGTAATCATGTCATCAAAGTCATATCTTAGATTATCGCGTAGCTTAATTTGATAGTGAGAATAAATTAAATTTAACTCTTTATTTTTTGCGATCTTTTTTTCTAATTTGGTTCTAGCAGTTTTTTTAAGATCCTCATCTAGATTTTTTTCTTCTTCCTCAATCATGACTGAGAATTCTTCAATTGAAATATTTTCTCTTTTTAGGTCTGAGATGGATTTCATCACATCACGAAGATAAAAGAGGGGACTATTCAGTGGTTTAAGAGTTTTAATGTCTAAATCAAAAATAATTTGACTAAAAAAGTCATATCTTTCAATATCTGAGAGTGGTTCACTATCTCTATCGATTGAAAAGTATTCTGGATTTGAAGAAATTACTTCACTACAGAAAGAATGAAAAGTAGTGATCTGGACATAGTAACCAGTCTTTCCTATCATTTTAACTAATCTCTCCCTCATATTGGAGGCGGCAGACTCAGTAAAAGTTAGCGCAAGAATACTATGAGGATTAGTATCAGTTTTTTTTAGAATATTAGCGATTCTAGTTGCTAAAACTTGAGTTTTACCAGTCCCAGGACCTGCTATGACCATGACAGGCCCATCGATTAAATCAACAGCAGTCTTTTGAGCTTTATTTAAGATAGAATAGGAACTTTTGAAATCCTTCGACATTATTGTTAATGTCTATTCTAAACTAATTTTTTCTAGATTTTACTTTTGCTCTAACTGAGAATTCCCATTGGTCACCATCTGTTGTATCAAAACTTTTGGAGTTGGTAAGAGAGTAGTAGTTTACTAGGTGGTTACTTAATGTCTCTTCAATTTCTTTCTTTTGTTGTGAGAGCTCTCCGACTTGTACCTTTAGAGAAGTAACTTGTGGGTCTGATTGTAAGACAGCTCTTCTTTCTTTGACCTTACTTGAAGATTCCTTAGCTAAATTTTGAGCTTCACTTAAAGATGCATCATTATCAAATACATTTTTTAATTCTTCTCTTTTGAGCTTCATCTCGTTAGCAATAGTCTCTAAGTGTTGAGCATTTCTTTCAATGACTCCTTGCAGAGAGGATAGAGTCTCAGCGAGTTGATTAGATTCTTCTAACTCCTGATCTTCAGAAGTTGCAGCTAATGCTGGAGTACTCTGGCTCGCTTCTGATAATGCATCAAGTGCTAAGTCATCACTTGTTTGAAGTTTCTTTTGATCGTCTGACATGGATAAGATTCTTTCCTTAGTTACTTTTTCTTAATAATTCGTTAATATTAAATATATACTATATGGATAATTAATTATCTAGGTGTATAATTAATTTCTCTATAATACACACTAATTACATAAAATAATAAAAGAATAATATATGAAAAAATTCACAAAAATTGTTGCTACTATCGGACCAGTGACAGAAACAAAGGAAGTTCTTACCCAGCTAGTTAAAGCAGGTATGAACATCGCTCGTTTTAATACAAAGCATTCAACCCCAGAGTGGCATAATGACCGTATTAAAAGGGTCAGAGAAGTTTCACAAGATTTAAAAACTCCAGTAGGTGTTCTTTTGGATTTACAAGGGCCTGAAGTTAGAATTAATCTTCCTGGTGAAGAATCTTTTCAGCTTAAAACAAAAGAAATTCTTACTTTTACTTCAAATCAAGCAAGTACTGCAAACAAAATTGCATTCGTTCCACAAAATGTTATTGAAAGTATGAGTGTTGATGACTTAGTTTTACTAGATGATGGTTCATGTGAATTTACAATTGTAAAAAAAGGTAAAGACTATTTTGAAGCTGAAGCAATTCATGAATGTAAAGTTGGACATCGTAAAACAATGAACACTCCAGGTGTTATTCTTGATATGCCTTCATTAACTGATAGAGATTTAGATTATCTAAATGGAATTGATTCAGAGTTAATTGATTATGTCGGTTTGTCTTTTGTTAGAGATGCCCAAGATATTAAAGATTTACAAAAAGCATTAGACAAAATTAACTCAAAAGCAAAAATTGTTGCTAAGATTGAAAATCAAGCTGCGATTGATAACTTAGATGAAATTATTGAAATTTCTGATGCTGTCATGATCGCTCGTGGTGATCTTGGTGTAGAAGTTGCATTTGAACAATTAGTCAAATGGCAACATGTCATTATCGCTAAATGTCGTCAAGCTGGTAAGCCAGTTATTACTGCCACTCAAATGTTAAAGTCTATGGTTGATAATCCAAGACCTACCAGAGCTGAAGTCAGTGATGTCGCACATGCTATCTATGATGGGACTGATGCAGTTATGTTATCTGAAGAAACAACAATTGGTGAATATCCTGTCAGAGCAGTTGCTACTCAAGCTAAGATTGCTAACTTTAATGAGCCATTAATAGTCGATGATTTTGTCTGTCAAAGAGGAAACGATAAACCAACAGCTTTAGCGAGATTAATTGCTGATGTTATTAAAAATGATTCCTTAAAGATTGATAAAGTAGTTGTTCTAACTGAAACAGGTCGTACTGTTCAATTGATTTCAAGATTTAGACCAAATGTTACTATTCATGCCGTTACAAGTACAGAACTTACTTACAGAACACTAGCCTTAAGTTATGGTGTTAAGTCACATATTATTGATATGGTAGAAGGAGCAACCTTAACTGTAGATGAATTATTACCTCATTTAAAGAAAGCTGAAGTTGTAAGTTCTGGTGATAGAATTGTTATCGTTCATGGTAAGAATTGGAAGAAGAGTGGATTTACAAATACTTTGTCATTGTTAGATATAAAATAATTAGTTTTGTACTAGTTAAGCCCTCACATTATGTGGGGGCTTTTTTATTGATGTTTGGGTTTTTTACTACTTGGCAGAGCAGACTATTATTCGTTAAAATTAGATAAATAATAATTAAGAAATTCATATGTCAAAAAAAGGCGGAGGACTATTTTCATTTGTGGTTGGTGTTGCCGCTGGAGCAGCAGCATTATTCCTATCTAATGAAGAAAATCGAAAAACAACAAAAAAAGTAGCAAAGAAAGTTGCTTCAAAAGCAAAGACTGCAAAAGCAGAATATAAGAAGAATCCAACTGCATTTAAGAAAAAAGTAGTTACAAAAGCTAAATCAACTGCAAAGAAAGTAGTAAAAAAAGCAGTAGCAAAGAAAGCTGTGAAAAAATCTACTAAGAAAGTTGCTAAGAAAAAATAGTTTTCTATATAATAATTTTAGTTGAATTTATAAAGAGTGGTACCAAAGTGCCACTCTTTTAAATTATTATCTATCGAACCATCTAAGAATTGTTTTAAATACTGCTCTTTATTTTGTTGTCCTGTTATATATCTCAAACTTCTCACATTAACTATAAGTCTTGGAGCAAAGTTAATCAGTGACGATAATATGATTGAGATCACAACTGGTAAAAAATAGTTTCTATTTTCTTTAATAAAGTAATTAATAATTTTAAAATAAAATATAGTTAAAACAATAAATCCAGAAATAGCATATCGACTAGAGGTAGGAGGTAAGAACCACCATAATAAGTATTGAAAAATACTAAAGATAAATAAGAATAAATTTTTCTTAATCAATACTTTTTTATAATTATAAATTACCAAAGGTAAAAATAATAAGAATATAAAACTTACGTAATCCTTACTTAAAAATAGTTCAAATAATGAGTACGGTAATTTAGTGATTCTTTCAAATATATAAATAAGAGGTGAAGAGTTTCCACCAATTTCACCCAATTTATCAATATGAATCATAAATGAATAAAAAGGGTTTCCTGTCTTTAGATAAGCAAAAAGATAATAGGGAAAAGGTAAAACTAAGGAAGATAATAAAAATAATAAAGAATTTTTTATTTTATCTGACTTAGAAAAAATAAAAACTATAAGTAAATAGACTGGCAATAAAAAAATACTAAATAACTTGGTAGCTAATGAAGCACCAAATAGTAAGGCTGATATTAATAATAATTTCTTCTCTTTTTTATTTTCTCCACTCACTATCACAGATCCATCAAAGATAAAATAATATAGAAATAATAGTGAAGATATTTCAAAAAAAGCTTTTGCAATATCTACGTAAAAACTAGCTGATTGCCATGAGATTGCTTGAAAAGTACTAATTAATAGAATAAGTAGTAAAGACCAGTGTGTTTTTAGAAATTTTATTGATAGTTTATATGAAACAAATATTAAGCCTAAAGCAAATAAATAGGCAACAATTTTAGTACCTAATTCACCAAGAAATAAATATCCTAAAGCAAAATATAGATCGCTAAACAAGGGGTTAATTGATTGATATAAGTCTGGAAGGTAAACTAAGCCTTTATTCTCTATAACTGCCTTTATAACAGGTAAGTGGTACCACAAGGCATCAAAACCTGTTTCAGGAACTAAAACTTGTATAAAGTGAGATAACCAAACCAATAATATTAAAATAATAAGTAGAGGTTTATAATTATACTGTTTCACAAGTGTATTGTAGCAAGATTATGCAAGATGGGTTATAATAACCCCTCTAGGTATATAAGCGCCAATAGCTCAGCTGGATAGAGCAATTGCCTTCTAAGCAATAGGTCGCAGGTTCGAGTCCTGCTTGGCGCACTTTATTTAACAACTTAATATCCCTATGGTGCTTGTAGCTCAGTTGGTTAGAGCGTCGGTTTGTGGTACCGAAGGTCGCGAGTTCGAACCTCGTCAGGCACCCATCTTACTTTCACAAAAAAAATACTTCTTTACATTTATAAAATTAATTAATATACAATACAGATATTAAAATATTAATCCCGTCTGAGAATACATAATACAACGGGATATAAAATGCCAACAAAAAATTCTACTGTATCAGGTTCTGATTCAAAAGAACAAACTCTTCTCGTAGTAAACACTGGAAATACTCTAAAAAGATTTATTTTCCAAGAACTTAAAAAACTTCCAGTCAAAGTAGTCGCAATCAACTCAGAAAAGAACTGGGCAGAACCATATGTAGATGACTGGATTCTGGTAGATACGACTGATCATCTTAAAACTCAGCTTGCTGTAAAAAAATATTCAAAGAATCACCCTGTTCATGGAGTAATAACTTTTTGGGAGGATGATGTCTTACTGACAAGTAAGCTTACAGATATGCTTTCTCTTCCCGGAGTACCACTTAAAGTAGCCCAATCTATTCGTAATAAATATGAATTTCGTGCGTTATGTAAATCTGAAGGACTTCCAACTCCAAAATATATTAAAGCAACTGATCCAACTCATATCGAACATGCAAAACAGACCTTACAGTTCCCACTAGTTATTAAACCGGTCTATGGAACTAGTAGTGCTTATGTTATTAAAGTTTTAGATGTAGAAGAATTAGATAATGCACTTAACTACATTAAGACAAATATTTCAAGTCTGGTCGAAACTTCACTCCATGAAGGTACTGAAATTATGATAGAAGAGTACATCGATGGAGATGAAGTCGATATTGATATGCTCTTACAAAATGGTAAATTGAAATTTTGGTCCATTACAGACAATCATGCTTGTACAGAACCATTTTTTATCGAAACTGGTGATACGTTCCCTTCAATACTTGATTTAAGTATTCAAAAACAATTAGTCGATATGGCAGAGACAATCCTAGAGAAATTTGGTGTCACTGATGGACTAGTTCATTTTGAAGCAAAATATACATCAAAGGGTCCAGTTCCAATCGAAGTAAATTTAAGGCTTGGTGGTGGTTATTATTACTCATTTATCAAAAGAGCCTGGGGAGTAGATCTTATTAAACAAGCAGTTAATATTGCAGTAGGCACACATATTCCAAGAATTGAAAAGCCCGCTATTCCTAAAGAATACTTTAATGGTTTTTGTTTTATACAAAATACTTCAGGAATAATTTCTAGTTTAGATTTTCCTGAAAAATTTGACAAATCTTTGCGGGTACATGATTTTACATTTTTTAATCAACTAGGTGATACAATCCTCACTCCACCGGCTAGCTATGATTACCTTGGATGGATTACTGCTGCTGGTGACACTCCACAGGACGCAGAAGATAATTTAGAAAAAGCTAAAAAACTTATTTCATATGAGATAGTCCCATTTAGTAATGAATCCAATATGGGTCGTACTCAAAGGACAAAACCATCTTCACCTGCCTGGCTCCAACCACAGTATTTAAAGGGGAAAGCTCGGCTTGAAAGATTACGTCATACTGACAGAATCCAACAAAGAACCCTCAAAATTGGTATTGCTTGTAATGCATATAGTAATCAAGATGGATCTGTAGAGTCTGAATTAGCTTCTGTTGGAAATACAATTCAAAATACTCTAAATGCAAGAGGTTATACCACTACTTTCTTAGATTTTAACAATATTGAGTCTGTAATAAATATATTAAAAAGTAATAAGATAGACCTTGTGTTTAATGTTGGTGAAAGACTGAACTCCTCAAGTTTACTAGAACCTCACATTGCATCACTCTTTGACATGTTTCAAGTACCTTATACTGGTTCAAATCCACTTACACTTGGGTTTTGCATAGATAAAATAAAAGTCAAAAAACTACTAACATATCATGAGATACCAACTGCAAAGTGGGATTATATCTATAATTTGGAAGAAAAAGTTAGAGATGATTTGTCATATCCCTTAATTGTTAAACCAAGTAATACAGATAATTCAATTGGAATTACTCAGGACTCTGTTGTCAGAAACCCAGAGGAATTGAAAAAGCAAATGACTTATGTGATTAAGGAGTTAGGATGTCCTGCATTAATTGAGGAGTATTTAGAGGGAGATGAATATGATGTTTCAATTATAGGTACGGATCCAGATAATATTAGAGTTCTCCCACTTTCTAGAACTGTATTTAGTAGGATTCCAAAAGGAATGTGGAACATTTATTCTTTTGACTCAAAATGGGCAGAACAAGATTTTAAGTCATATATCGATGAGGAACGCCCTCCTAAAAAGGTTAATAAAAAATTACTTAGTCTAATTACTGAGATTGCACTGGATACCTATTCAATACTAGAATGTCATGACTATGGCAGGGTAGAGATAAAACTTGATGGGAAGGGAAATCCTCATGTCTTAGAGCTTAACCCAAATCCTTCTATCAATACTGCAGACTGTTTGCCTTCAGTTGCAGCTTTGAGTGGAATAGATTATGGAGACTTTTTAGAAGAAATTATTGCTTCAGCCATAAAGCGTTACAAAGATAAGCCTGCTTATAGTCATTTGCAACCAAGTACTATCTTTAAATAATATGATGTCCTTCTTTATTTTTAAAGATAACTTTATTGTAAAAAAAATGATTGGAATAGTTGGTTTAACTGCTGGGTTATTGTTATTTTTTCTTTAATTTGACAAAAATAGCCACATACTAATCCCATAATATTGACTAC
>JAOUMD010000012.1 GCA_029881675.1 Minisyncoccota bacterium
AACATTATCTTCTCCAGCTATAATGTCGGCGACAGGTTGACTATCTGCTACAGCAATAGTTAAGTTAGAAGTAAGTGATGGGGATGTACCTTGAACAAAAATAGTTAAGTTGTCAGTCTCATTGATAGTAGCATAGCCACTTCCATCAGCTTTACGAGCATTAGAAAGAGGAATAGCCCAACTACCTGAAGACTTAACAAGAGAAGACATTTCTCCTACGCCTGGAAGAGTAACATACACAATAGCACCATTTTCAGGGCTACCAGATTTATTCAGGACATTTCCGTAAGCAGTTTTTGCAGCAGAAGGAGCTCCTCCACGAGCAGCAGTCTTAACGGTAAATGGAGACCCATTATCATCATAAGAAGCATTAGAGCCTGTACCTAAAACATAATAGTAAGCAGTACTAGGTTTTAAACCTCTTACAGTAATATGGTGTAATTTATAATCACCGACTGTTCCTGATAATTGATCTCTATCATCTCCTGTTTGGGACTTAATAGTCTTTGAATCAGTACCATACTTAATGTATCCAGGAGTAGCTGCAGAGGTGTAAAAAGAAACTGTAAACCCTGCATCAGTCACATTGGTTAATTTAATCTTACTAGGAGTTGTTTCAGGTGTTGCACGAGGTGCAAAAACTCCTGGACCTGTTCCTAAGAAAATAACTCCTACAATAAGACCAACCACAAGAACACCAAGTCCTACCATTGTAGGAATTCTCTTTTTCATCAGTGCTTGTTTATCATTAATTGGTTGCATATTAAAACCTAAAGGGCCAAAATTTACCCTCTACATATAAATCTAGAGAAAAAGTGGCTACTATGCAACGCGAAGATTTTACGAAACATGGCTTTTTTCTTAGTCTAAATAAAATCGACCATCATCGCCAAAACCTTCTACTCCTCTCGGACGAGGTGAGGCTAACGGAGTAGGAGATGTTGTCGTATCTAAATCTTGTCCTTCTAAATCAAAAGTACCATTACCAGAGTCAATCTGAGATTCTAAATTTGATCTTGGAGCAATATTTTGAGTAGTTTTTTCTTGACGAGTGATTATTTGAATCTCCTCTTCTGAAATTTCATTTTGATTACTTTCAATAGGAACTACCTGTTGAATACGACCATCTTTGCTTTTTATTATCTTATAAATTTGAAAAGAGGCTAATTCTTGATCAGAGTAATTTGAACTTTGTTCAATACGATTAATTAACTCTATATTAATTGTTGGACTAAGTGGCGTAGCTAACTCCAATAAATCAGGAGATATTCCACTTTTTCTTTGAGATTTAAATAAACTTCCACTAATCCAAATTAAAACAGTAACAAATGAAAAAATTAGCACATACAATGCTTGCTGTTTGATCTTTAGGTTTGATAGTTTCTTTTTTGCTGGCTTCATTTTGTTTTTTCTCCAAAATATGGAACACTTAAAGTAATTGTAGCTCTTAACTTCTTTTGTCCTCTTTCTTCGCTAGTAGAAAAAATAACTGTATCAGTAACAAAACTTCTTCTATAATTTAGTAAATCTTCAACAAATTGACGAATCTGACTATATTCTCCGCTTAGAGATAAACTGATTGGAAAAGAATTCTTTTTTAATTTAGAAAAAGGTGTTTCTAATCCTACTTCTCGAGGGATTTCTGACACCGATAAACTATCAATTAAGATATCTTGATCACTTGCGATCTTTTCAATAACTTTAATTGAGTGAATAAAATCTGGTGTAGAAGGCAATGCTTGTTCTAAAAGATACAATCTATCTTGAACTTCTAGATAAGAAGTCTGTGCTGTAGATAATGAAGCAATTTTTTGAGTTAACTTTTGATCCAATTCTTTTTTATCCTCAATTTCTTTAACAAGATCTGACATTGTAACTAAGGTAGGTCTAATAGCAAAAACTGCAAAGAAAATAACAGCTCCAACACTTAAAAACAATTCTAATGAAACCTTTGCTACAGGCCGTTGGTAGAATTCATTTAGTGTTTTAGTGACTTGCTGTCTTTTTGTCGGCATTTTATAAGTTATCTATTCCTTGTGATCTATCTAAAATATTTGTTTTTTCAGCTTCTCTTGCTGATTGTGTTACAACTTCTACTTTTCTAGTATTAGCCCTAATGACAAAGTTAAATCCTCCACCTTCATCAGTAGTATTTGACTCAATCTTATCTACAGAAACATTAGAAAAACGATCAGATAACTGAATATTATTAATTATAGTATTTAGAGAGCTTTGTTTGATTGTCTTACCTGAGAAAGAAATTTGATCTGGTCTTAAAACTAATTCATTTAAAACAGTATCTCTAGGGATAATTCTAGTTAATTCAGGGAAAACCTCTGTAATATTGACTTGTTGTTCTAGTAATGAGTATTCTTCAAGAACAGATTGAATTTGTCTAACAGATTCTTCTAAGTCACCATAAGACTCAATCACTGTTTTCTTCTGACTAATAGCATCATTTAAATCTGTGACTTGTCTATCTAAACTAAATCTTGTTACAAAACTTAAAATGACAACTAACTCGGTAAAAATAACAATATAACGACCAATTGATAAAGCCCACTTCAAAATCTGACCAGCAGGAGTGGCAAAGAAAGGATCTTTGGGGATTAAATTAATGTCAAAAGAGACAACCTTTTTTTTCATAGGACAGAGTTATAAACTCATTCTACAAGTTAAAGCTCCTCACCCTCAACACCAGTTTCTAGTAGGACTTCTTCTGACTTGGCTAGGATCTTTCTCCATGGACCAAAATTATTTAATAAATCTACGACAATTTTTAATTCTCTTATCTCAAATAGTGCTGCAAAGTAAAGATAGACAACCATACCAATTGTTCCTGTTGTAATAGATAAGGCAATTAATTCTATTGTTTTTGCAGTATTAAAAACAAGTTCATCCAAGACTCTAAAAGGAAGATAAAGTGATACGGCCATAAAGAAAGCTGAAACTAACATTTTTATTTGCGGGACCCACAAAGCCTTTTGTAATAAGCCACCTACTTTTCTATGTAAGAAAATTAATAAGAAAACCAATTCAGCAAAGGCTGTAATAATAGTAGCAAATGCTAAGCCCATTACTCCCCAGCCAGTGTGAAATACAAAATAGTAACTCAAACAAAAGTAGATGATCAAATCGATACTAGATATTAACAAAGGTGTCTTTGTGTCCTTAAGAGCATAAAATGCTCTATTTAATAAATGTGATAAAGCTTGAGCTGTGATAGAAATAGCTAAAACTGCTACTAACTTACCCAATAGGACAGTTGAAGTCCAAGGAAAACTTCTAGTACCAAATACCAATCGAACTGCTGGAATTCTTAAAATTAACAATAAAACAGTGGCTGGAAATGTTAAAAAAGAAATTTGATTGAGAGATTGCAATACTAACCCAACAAACTTGCCCCTCTCACTTTCTCCTGATTTTTCTGAAAGAAATGGTAAGGAAGCTTGTCCGATAGGAACTCCAAATAATCTAATCGGAACAGTCATTAGTGTCAGTGCATAGAACATTGATAAATAACTAAGTGATCCTAATGAAGTAGTAAAGAAACCAAGAGCCAACTTTCTGACCTCACTAGCTCCAATAGCAAAGACTCTAGGTGGCATTATCTTGAAAAATTGTTTAATTCCAGGATATTTAAAATTCAATGAGAAACTATATTTAAAACCAAGCTTGTACACCAAAGGAATTTGAATAGCTAAATGTAAAAATGATCCTATTACTACACCAACTCCAGCAGAATAAATACCAAGTTGTGAAGAAAATAATAAAACTCCTAAAATAATTCCAAGATTATAAAAAATTGGAGAAAGTGCTGGGATAATAAAACGCTGAAAAGACTGCAATATACCAGTCATAAAATTGGAAATAGCAAAGAAAAACTGGGCTAATAACATCAGCCTTGTTAAATTAACCACTATATCTATTTGTTCTGGCTTTATCTCTGCTCCAGTTCTAAAAACTGTAATTTCTCTGGCAAATATAAAAACAATTACACCTACAACAATAAAAGACAAAAGCAAAATATTCATCATGATAGAACTCATATGAAATGCTTTTTGATAACTTTGTTTCTTTGAGCTAGTAAAGATAGGAATAAAAGCAGCAGAAAGTGCTCCGAGAATAATAAGCTGGAACATCATATCTGGAATTTGAAAAGCTAACCAGAATGCTTCCAAAGCAGACTCAGAATTTTCAATAAAGAAATGATTTAAAATACGCTTAATTAAAAGACCGGCTACAGCAGATAATGAGCTTGCTGCGGTCATAATTGTGGCAGCAGATAGTATAGATGTCTGCTGTTTTTCTAACCACAATGTACTAGGGTTTAAAAATTTAGGAAGCTTAAAAGTCATATTACAATTATATAGTCCAAGAGATATAATACGAAGAGTGAAAAGGCTTAACAAACTGTTACTAGCTCTATTTGTGTTTACTGCTGGTCCTTTTTTATTTCCTCAATCAATCCAAGCAATCGAAGTAAACTGTTCCAATTCTGGGACAATCAATGTTGAAGAATATGTCGCCCCACGTTGTGGCGGTGGTGATTGCCCTGTTGTGGGTGCTTCATCTATTGGCGAAGGATTTGCCTATATTGGTAACGTAACTAACTATGTTGAATGGGTTAGTGATTCAAAATTCAAACAACACTCTAATGATGTTCATTTCCTTTATACAGTAGAAGGTAATGTCATTAAATTTTTAAGAGACACAATCTGGGGAGGTGGCCCAGCTAATGGATTTTTTGCTTGTGATGGGACTAGCCAAGAAGCATTTTATCAAGTCTATGACGCAAACAATAACTGGGGTCGTGGGATTCTGGCAACCTCAATGAGTTGTGGACAAATCTATGAGAGCTCAGGACATATTGAATCTTATGCAAAGGATCCCAGCATGGAAACAAATATGAACGAAGGCCCTTTTAACTCATGTAATGTCCAAGGTCAAACAGGAATTGTCACACCCGGTGCACAGCAACTTATTTTTGAAGGACCTGCTATTTGCAATTCTTTAAACCCAATAGATGTAATTATCACTACTAATTTAGGAGGGGCTGGAGCAGGTGAAGTCTATGTTTACTGTAAAGGTTATGGACTTTGTGCTTGGTATCAATCTATAGATTTTGATGTTGATTCTCCAGCAGATTGGGATGAGACTACCGATGTTTGTGCGCTTGATGCGAGCTCTTCTATTGATAGAGATCCATATTTTGTCGAACCAATAAATGGTATGTATGACTTTGAACTTAATAACTATAAAGATCCAGGGAATTTAATCTTTGATAAAGTCTATGAAGATTTAGTAGCTCAAGGGTATCAGGCATATTGTAGTATTCCAGATCTTAAATATATTGCTTCATCTAACACTAATGAAATAATGCTTGAGGATATTATCGGAATTGCACCAAACGATGTAGGAGGTCCTGCAGAATCAAAACCTGGGAATAGAGTAACTGTCTCAATTGAAGACTATAAACAATTCTTTAGTTACATTGACTCACAAACACCACTTTGGAGAAAAGATGGTATTTTTGTTTTAAAAGATAAAGACTCATTAGAAAATTTCTGGAGTAATAAAAATACTACACCAAGAGAGGGACTTAGAAATGCTGAGTTTTCACCAGCCTTTAGTCTTCTTACCCCAAAAGAACAATGTGTAGAAAAAAAGAAAATCCTTAAAGCAGTTGATAAAAAATGTAGAACCTTAGAAAACTCAGAGACATGTGCTCTGAATATTTCTTATTCTCCTGGTAGCCAAGCGTACTGGGATTTACATAGATCAATAGAACAAAATGGTTTTGAATGTGATTTAATGAACCAGCCTGATGAGAATTTAAGTCCTTCCCAAGTATCCATAAAACATAACTTACTTGATATGCCTTTTGTGTTACCCACTTCGTATCGCTATGCTTTTGTTGTCTATTCTGCTGAACTAAGAGAACCTCGTATTGTAGATTCTCAAAGTGCTATCTGGAGTGAAACCACAAGAAAACCTGGTTTTGACTTCTTAAGATACACTGATAAAGAAGGTAAAACATTAACTGAGCCTAATGCGAAACCTAGAAATGAAGTAAGAATCCTAGCTTTCTTAGTTCCTGATTTTACTACTAATCAAGATGATTTTGAATTTACATACACTCCTCCACCAGAAATAAAATATCCTACTCTAAGTTCAACTGGAGGAACGCCTAGACTACATCAGCCAACTTATGCAAAACCTGATCTTAATTTCAAAGATTCAGTAAAAATAGCCAGAAATGCAATCCAAAAACTTGAAGTTCAAGATGCTTATCTTGCAAAGTGGCGAGCAATAAAAGAAGGGAACCCTATCCTTGATCCATTTAAAAATGATGGAGTGACTTGGTTTACTCCTTTTGAAGGAGAGCCTGATCCCGATAGTGAAGAAGATAAATTAATTGAATGCCTATATTGGCATGGCCAACCCACTATTGGTGCATATAGTTGTGTGGCTCCAATGGAAAAAGCTCTCACTACTTTTGTAAATAGAAGAATTGAAAATCCTGCTGATTGCAATGAAGAAATTATTAAGTGGGAAGAAAATAGAACAATATATTCAGATGCAGGAATCACTAGAGCTGATGCTGGACTTTTCCATCTTTATAATGGATCTGCTGGAGACTTTCTATCTGGCAATGTTCACATCCCAGAAGGAGACACTTCAGTCCATATGCTAGATAACGGGCTATATCCAAATGATGTAGCAAATATCATAGATAACACTGATGATGATAGTGCTGAGCCAATTACTGACTTGAAGAAAAAAGTTTTCTCATTTAGATTCCTTTCACATTATTCATTCTCATCATTCTATGACGGAAACGACCCTCTTTATGGTGGTGAAGAACATCAAAAAAGCCAAGATACACAAGCAGTAATTCACGGATATCTTGTATATCCAGTAGGATATGAGTTAAAAGGAGCTGAAGAAACTTTCCTTCGTGAATTCTTAACTACAGAGCAAATTAAACAATTTGAAGATGAATGGGACTCAGATATTGCAGGTGATGATGTTAGAGATCCTTGGTTCAAAATGGAAAATGTTGATATTGAACTATCTGCAAATACAGCCACACATCCAGAAAAATTCTTATATAAAACAGATAGTGATTGTAGAAGTTCATATAATTCATATGTAGCTAGCGATCCTGACCCACTACAAAGCTATGATGACTTTAAATTATCCTCATGTAGAAAATCTCCTGAGGCCTCTATCAAAATATTTTCCAAAAAAGATCTAGAACCAAGAATATTAGGTGCTAAATTTGGTCTAGTTACAATTAAGTTTCAGCAGGCTTTAAGAGAAATTGGTTCTCCAACATGGGACTACATCACCTCATGTCTAGAGAGTGATACTCCTACTGAAGATTTCTTAACTGGAAGATGTAGTGGAGTTGTTGAAAGAGATGGTATGCAAGATAATGAAGAAGATCCTGATACAGATTATATGAATACAGAATTAATTGTAGATGTAACTACTGACTGTAGTGGTGTTCGTAGATTTGATGGAAGTGTTGGAGCATATGAGCTTCAATTATCAGAATTTTCTTGTACTATTGACGACTCTATTACAGGATCATCAGATAATGCTGTAGAGTATATTGATGATATCCATGGTATAGATGAGTGGACAAATGGTTCTGACAGAATTACTTGTGGTAAAGATTTATATGAAATGGTAGGTTGTACATTCCAAAGTGGAGGAAGACCAACCCTCATTTCTCATGAAGTAGATAGTTCTGGAAAATTTGAAGAAGGCACTGGGACAACAGCTTGTGAGTATGTACAGGATAGAGCAGCAGAGCAGAATGTCAGCCCAAGGCTTGCTCTTTCTATCTGGATTGAAGAAACTGGAGCAAGTGCATATACTTCAGAATCAGGAGGACCAGACTTTGGAGTTTTAAGTCAAAAAACATCTCGCCAAAGCGGAACTATTGAAGATCAGCTAAGACTATTCTTAGGAACAATTAATAGTAATCGTAACATTGCCTATCCAAGATTCTTACTACAATATTCAGGAGAACTACTATATGCTAGTGATGATCCAGACCAAAACTGGAGAGATTGGCAAGTAGGAGATCCTGTCTTATTTTGTAGAAACAGAGCATTTGCCGGAAGACTAAAACATACTTACGAACAACTGGGAAGATTTTAAATCCTTCTTCCTAAGTTATCAGGAAGGTAATCTTTATCTCTCATTGGATTCTGTTCTTGTGAATTGTCTTTATGAACCTTCTTAGACTTATTTTTCTTTTTCTTAGGTAATAGTCTCTTCTCCATTTGAGAATTCAGATCAAACTCATTTTTCTTTATCTTTGCTTTTTCTAAAGCCAACTCAAAAGAAGTCTTTTTTTCTTGTTGAATATCTATTTTCTTTGAAGATAATTGTGGATTAGATTGAGCTACTTTTTTAGGATGAATTCTCCTTGCTCCAGCTCTCAATAATTTAGCAACGCTCTCAAAGGTATCTGCAGATGCGGTAAAAGAAGAAAGATTATTTGTTGCATTCTCTATTGCATAAAGTAAATTTGTTGCAGCCACATTATTTAGTTCTAAGCCTAGCTTTTCAATCAGACTCAAAGTTGTTTCACTCCAGCATGATTTACCAGAAATATCTAATTTAATATCACCAATCTCTGGCTCAAAATTATGTACAGTTACTACGGTAGCATTATCATATACCTCGCTATAGTTAGAATAAAGATGGTCTAATGATTGATATTGATGAACTCCAAAAAGAAAAATAACATCTGCTTGAGCTCCAACGTAATCAAAACTAACAGATTTTGTATCTAAAGGGCTATAACCTTTTTTAGGTTTTACAACTAAGTAAAACTTACCTTTTGTTTCATCAATATGGTAGCTAACCTTATCTACAGATGCTTCATCATAGTCAAAACTGACAGATAAATCTTTGTTACCTAACTTCTGCTTTATTTCATCTTGACCTTGTAAATTAGCAAATGAGAACTCCTCAGGAGAACAGATATTAACTTCTGTCTTTAAATCTTTGAGGGATTGATAAAATGAAATTGCACTCGCAGTCTGATCTATATTTGCATTGGGACCTAAAATAACCAAAGCTGTGTGAGCTTGATCTAAAACAACCTTTAACTGTGAGAGTGATATTTCATTTAACATATTACTTTATATATAACCTATCTTTAATATGTCTGTCTATATCTTTTTTTATTGCTTTACTTTTTAGGATAGCTCTTTTCTCAAATTCTTTCTTTCCTCTACCAAGACCGACATTTAATTTAATCTTATTTCTAACTATCTCAAAACTCAATGGAACAAGTGACCAACCTTTTTTTTCTGTATAGCCAATCATCTCTACGATCTCTTTTTTCTTAAGCAAAAGCTTACGAGTCCTCTTTGGATCGTAATCGGTATTATCTGCAAACTTATATGGAGTTATTTGAGCATTAAGTAAAAAGACTTCTCCTCCTACCACTTTGACATAACTACCAGCCAAACTCCCCGACTTATTTCTTAAACTCTTTACCTCTGCTCCACTAAGAGAGATACCAGCTTGAAAGGTTTTTTGAATTTGATAATCGTGATTAGCTTTTTTATTAATGAGAAGTTTCATGACCTGTATTATAACCCGACCTCAAAAACTAAAGAGCCACTAATCACAATCGCCTTATTTAACGATTCACTAACTACTAGGCCACTAGCAGATGCTAGAGAGATACTCTTAATCTCTTTTATAAAATTACCCTCTTTATCTAAGATAATTAATCTTGAGCTACTTGGTTCTAATATATATAAATTGTTATATTCAGGCTTTGTAAAAACATAAGACTGGTCAGACAATGGCTCTGATAAACCATTAATTTCTAATACAGAACCTTCACCTCCACTAAGCTTGAAAATTTGACCTAATTTAATTGACAACCAAATATCTCCATCAACTGCCATAGAACTAATTAGATCAAATTCTAACTCTTTGGCAGACTTAACCCATCTGATTGGATCTGAATATTCTGAATTTGAAGAATCATAACTGTACTTATATATATTCCTTTGTTCTTGATTTAAAACATAAACATTATCATTAAAAACACTGAGATATTTTGCTTCTTTATTTGATTTTCCTTCATCAATGACTCTCTCTATTCCTTCACTTGTGAAACTCTTTTTGTGTACTCCCCCTCCAAGTAAATATATATTTTCTTCATTTACTGCAATGTCTTTAATATTCTCTAAGTCACCTAGTTCTATAACTTCAACTTTTTTATTTCCCAATTCTAATGTAATAATTTTCTTTTTATCTTTATCTAAAAAGTAAGCAATCTCTCCAACTAACTT
The DNA here is from genome assembly GCA_029881675.1 of Minisyncoccota bacterium. Classification (GTDB taxonomy): domain Bacteria; phylum Patescibacteriota; class Microgenomatia; order UBA1400; family PJMF01; genus JAHDXH01. The sequence goes on from JAOUMD010000012.1 coordinate 10,338, forward strand.
TGCTTTACTAGCAATAAAATCAGATTCGACCAGTTGAAAATCAAAAAAGACATCTAGTTCATTAAAAACTTCTTTACCAGAAATTGAATCATAATATTCTTTTACAATAGATAAGTGATCAATAATATATTCTTGACCAAATTTTTTCTTTGAAAAAGCTTTTTCTTTAGATTCAAGATTATCTATTATCCCTTCAATTATTTCTCTAGATTTAATTGGGTCTTCCTCTACATCTTTCTTAATTTCTTCAAATTCAGCTAACAACGGTGATAATTCATTGGTCGCCTCTCTGACTTGAGCATCTACACTTAGTTTAAAAATTAGGGATGGAATAGAAACTAATAGAATAACTATTATTCCTAAGACCAATACTCTCATTCTTTTCTTGGCTATCTTAGAACTATCATCAACATAAACTTCATTTGAGAATAATTGCCTTAAAAATTTAAATATCTTTAATAATAATAAATATATAAAGCGTAAGACTTTTTTAAATAAACCTAGTATTAATAATACTAAGCTAATCAATTTTTTCTTATCAAATTTTATTTTTTTCTTACCTGATTGTGCTTCAAAAATTGGTTTGTCTTGTTGTAGTTCTTTTGTGTGTGAAATATTTCCAGACTCATCTAAATTATCATCCATAAACTCAATTGTAGGTTCCTCATCAGCACTAATATTAGAAAATTTATCTTTAGATCCATTACTATATCCCTCTGGTAAATCAGACAAAAAGGCCATTGCAACTAATGAGGAATTTTCTAAATTCTGAACTCCTGGCACGATTGAAGCAACTGTTGTATCAGCATCTAAACCTTGTGATAACTTTTGAAATATTTCTCCTTTAAATTCTAAAGATGAATTTGTAGCAAGAACAAAGATGTCTTCAGGAATTTTCTTTCCTTCAATAACTTTAATTTGATCTTCTGCATAAAGAATACTACCAACTTTTCCATTTCTTTTTAAAAGAAGAGACCCGTTATATGCAGCAAAGATAGTTTGAGATGAGGTTAGAAAACTAGCAGATAGTTCTAAATGACAATCTTTTTCAGATACAAACCTAACAATTCTCTTCATGAGAGAATATACAGCAGTTGCAGAATCAGGAGAATTACTTTTGATTAGATCTACTAGATCTCTACCGACATTGCCGGCTTGAGAACCATAGACCCCAAAAGCACAAATAAACTGACCATCGGAGCTCTGAGTTACCTGAGCCCAACCATTGATCTGAGGCAGGCCAATAATAGGCGTTACTAAAACTTTTTGGATCATTCGGGTTTATTCTACCACGAAGATATTTTAGAGAATAAGCAAAAATAGTAGTCCTACCAATCCAACTACAATTAAGTGACCATACCCAATGGTAAGCACTACTGGAGAAAATGGAGTAATTAAAGTTTTCTTCATGATATGAATTTGTCTGACAATAATTATGGCAAAAATAAAGTAAAGCAAAACTCCAACTAAGAACATTCCTTTTACCCCCATTAAAAGTAAGCTTGAAAGTGTATCAGCATTTGCTGATTGTGTACCAAAGGCTAAAGTAGTTTGTAACATATTAGTTTACCCTCCCTTCAATCTTTTCTCTCTCTTCTTCTAGCATAAGTTCATTAAGTAGTTTTGTAACTCTTGATGGATGAGGAATACTTTCAAACTCAATCTCTGTCTTTGCTCCTGCTGTCTGGATTTTAATAGATCCATAATCAAACATTGATTGGAGTGCTCCACCTGTAACAGTAGTGACGTCTTCAATCTTGTCAGTTTTTGCTGAAGAAATATCCTTATAAATAAGAGATATAAAATCTACATCAATAATTCTCTCGTCTGTAATAATATAAACACTGAAAAACCATGTTAAGAATACTTCAAGGACAAATCCAAAAGTAATTAAATACCAGAGAACTATGGCAGCAAATTGATAATTACCAGGTAAGAATGAAAACATTCCCACAGCATTTAAAAATGCAGGCATAAATAACATTAGGAATGCGATTAAAAGAGATTTAAATAAAGTAAGTGGATGTCGTCTTAAAACTAAGACTATGTTTTCTGAACTGTCTTGATTATCAAAAGCAACCGAGACTGGTTTTGGCATAAAAGCAGACAACAATCCTGTCGCAGGAGTTTCTGCTCTCATCACTTCAGAATATTCATCTACATGACGGTGACAAGCTTTGTGATCATCATCTATATTGTGCATTGATTCTGTTTCTTTCTTTGAGTCTTTAGTCTTCATACTTGAGTCAAAAACATTGGGCATGGACTCATTATATACTATTATCTTTTCAAAACGGCTAAGAAAGACTCCTGGTTCAGCTCAACTCTACCAAATTGTTTCATTCTTTTCTTACCTTTAGCTTGTTTTTTCAATAACTTTTGACGTCGGGTGACATCACCACCATATAATTTTGCTGTAACATCTTTTCTAAAAGCTTTGATAGTCTCACGAGCGATAATTTTTCCTCCGATAGCAGCTTGAATAGGCAACTCAAACATTTGTCTTGGGACAACTTCTTTAAGCTTCTTAACTAGTCTCTTCCCTTCCTGTTCTGCTTTTTCTTGAACAGTAATTAAACTCAAAGCATCGACTGGTTCCTTATTGAGTAAAATAGAAACTTTAACCGCATCTACTTCTTTATATCCAGATAATTCATATTCTAATGAAGCAAATCCTGATGTAAGTGACTTTAAAGTGTCATGAAAATCAATAATAATCTCAGCCAATGGAATAGAGGCTTTAACTCTCATCCTCACACCGACATTCTTTACTTCTTTTAATTCGCCACGTCGATCTCTAATCATCTGCATAATTGCTCCGTAGTATCTTTCTGGAGTAAAGATCACCGAATTGGTCATCGGCTCTTTGGTCATTTTAATAAAAGTTGGGTCAGGCATCTCAGAAGGAGTATGAATTTCTATTTCTTTACCATTATTATCTGTAATTTTATATGTCACAGTTGGAGCAGTAGCAATCAGGTCTAGAGAAAATTCTCTCTTTAATCTTTCAAGAACAATCTCAGCATGTAAAATTCCAAGGAATCCTACTCTTAAACCATTTCCAAGTGCAGTAGAGTGAGTCCCGGCATAAACAAGAGATGAATCATGAAGAGCAAGCTTTTCCATTGCATCTTGGAGTAGAGTAAATTCATCACCATCAATTGGATAAATCTCCATATAAACCATTGGAGTAGGTAATTTAAACCCTTCTAATGGCTTAATATCATCTCTATTTTTAAACTGAGTAATAGTATCACCAACTTTTAAATTTGAAACGTCTTTAAGACCAGTAGCGACATAGCCTACTTCTCCAGCTTTTAATTCTTTAGTTGGAGTCATCTTTGGCGTAAAAAATCCGACCTCATTAGGCAAAAAACTTTCTCCAGTGGCAAACATTGTTAATTTTTCTTGTTTTAAAACGCCATCTATTACTCTTACGTAAACGATAGCACCCTTATGCTGATCAAATTTTGAAGTTAAAACCATCCCTCTGAGCTTATCTGATTGGCTTGGTTTTGGAGCAGGAATACGATCAATAATTGCATCAAGAAGTTCTTCAACTCCTTGTCCAGTTTTTGCTGAAACAGATAAGATCTCATCTTCTTCAACTCCAAAAGTCTCCATACACTCAAGCATCACTTCCTCTTTATTTACAGAAGGTAAGTCCATTTTGTTAAGTACTGGGATAATTTTAAGATTTAAAGCCTTAGCTTTTTCAAAGTTAGTTAAAGTTTGAGCTTGAATACCTTGAGAAGCATCGACTAAAAGTAATACCCCTTCACAGGCAGCCAAAGAACGGCTGACTTCATAGCCAAAGTCTACATGACCTGGGGTATCAATTAAATTAAAAATATAGCCCTTATAATCCATACGGACTGGGGCTAATTTAATAGTAATACCTCTCTCCCTTTCAATTGGGTTTGAGTCCATTATTCTGTCTTTATAATCTAGGGCTGAAACTGTACCTGTAGTGGCCAAAAAACGATCAGTCAAGGTAGTTTTACCGTGATCGATGTGAGCAATAATAGAAAAGTTGCGAATTTGGTCCATAATATTCAAATACATTATCCAGTTTCAAGAAAGAAAGCTAGAAACTGTAAATGAAATTACTTAGTTGTAACTAACTTGCTAAGTTGTGATTTAACTCTAGCAGCTTTGTTAGGTTCAATAAGATTTTTCTTTTTTGCTTTATCAATAGCAGAGAAAGCCAAACTTAATGTAGCTACTGTTGGGGACTTTTTAAATCCATCAACCATAGTCTTAAGTTTAGATCTTACTCTATTATTAACAACAGTCTTTCTTTGACTGCTTCTTAAAGCTTTTTTGGCGTTCTTTAGTATCGGCATAGGCGACTATTATACTTGAGAAAGATAGTTTTTGCAAAGACAAGATTTGAAAATATAAGTTCTTTGTTGAAAAGCTTAATTTATGCTAGACTTAACTACACAAATAATAATTATAATTTAACCATTATGCCTAAAAGAGTTTTTTGGCCTGCTGCCCTGGTTACTATGGGTTTGATATTTCTAGCTTCAAATCTTGGTTTACTTCCTTTAGCTTTCTGGAACCTATGGCCAATCATCCTGATTGTCGTCGGTCTCGGTGGACTTCTCCTTTCTGATAAAGAAGATTGGGATACTGCTTCTACTCCAAAGACAAAGAGAAAAACAGCAAAGAAAACTACTGTAGCCAAGAAAAAAACAACCCGCAAGAAGAAATAAATATGAATTTCCACATTGCTATTGATGGACCCGTTGCCGCTGGTAAAGGGACTATATCTAGACTAGTTGCAGAACGATTAGGATATCTATATGTAGATACAGGAGCAATGTATCGTATGACTGCTTTGCTTGCCATTAATGCAGGAGTTGATCCTAAAGATGAAGACACTGTTGCAAAGCTTGTTGAAAATTCCAAAATGGAAATGAGAACACCTAGTGAAAATGAGAAAGATGGTCGTCTTTCTACTATTTTTTTAGATGGTGAAGATGTCTCCTGGAAAATCAGAACAGAAAAAGTCAGTCTTGGTGCTTCAAGTGTTGCACAACTTCCAAAAGTAAGAAAAATCTTAGTAAAAAAACAACAAGAAATCGCCAAAGGACAATCTGTCATTATGGAAGGCAGAGATATTACATATAGGGTATTACCTGATGCTGATCTCAAGATATTCTTGACTGGATCTGATGTAGTCAGAACTAAACGTCGTCTAACTCAACTACAGGCAAAAGGTGAAGATGTGACATTTGAAGAGGTCCTAAGAGATCTGATCAAAAGAGATAAGCAAGACATGACTAGAAGCACTGATCCATTAAAAATAGTTGATGATGCAATAGTAATAGACACAAGTGACCTTTCAATTCAACAAGTTGTAGAAATTATTGTTTCAAAAGCAAAAATTATGATTGAAAAGAAAAATAATGCCTAAGTTTTCAAAATCCAAAGAAGAAATACAAGATATTCAAGTTAGAACTGAAAAAATTGAAGCTCAGCAAGAAGAAAAGAGATTAGAACGAGAAGAAAGAAAGAGACAAAAGGATTTAAAAAAACAACGTGAGTTCAGAGAGAAACTGGTAGGACCAATTCTTCTAATCATTACTATAGTTATTACCCTCTTAATTAAAATGTTTTCAGCAAAATAATTTATATATTTTATTATTTAGGATTAGTAAACTGAGCAAAGATTCCATTTTTACAATTATTTGTAGGCTCAGTTCCATAGATAAAATACTCACTAGTAGTACGACAACTCTGACATGGTAGTGTACCTGCTAATGCACAGACATCTTGTTTTAAGATACCAGCCGGTGAAGCAAACTGATGAGGCTCATCTTGACTTAGGTTTAACCTCATAATTTGATTCCAAATTGGAGAAGCTCCAGTAATTCCAGAAGCGACATAGCTCATTGAAGTATTGTCATTATTACCAACCCAAACGGCTACTACTCTGTCACTGGTATACCCAATAGTCCAGTTATCACGAAGGGAATTTGTTGTACCTGTTTTTACCGCCACCTGTTGGTCAGGAATATTAAGGACAGAGTAAAGACCAAAAGCTGGCTTTCTTGCCTCATTATCAGATAAGACATCACTAATTAAAAAAGCTACTCTTGGATCTACTGACTGAAGTGAAAAACAATTTTTACCATTAAGAGCACAATTATTTTTATACAATAGTTTTCCATTTACATCTCTGACTTCCAACAATGGATTTAATTCCATAGTTTTACCTTGATTTGCAAAAGTTCCATAGACTTGGGCCAATTCTGTCATTAAAACTTCGCCACCTCCTAAAGTTAATGACAAGCCAAATCTCTTACGATCTTGCCAAGTAGTCACTCCCATCAGCTCTGCTTTATCTATCATCTTTTCTACTCCCAGTTCTGCTAGTAACTTTACTGCTGGGATATTGTATGAACTGGCCAAAGCTTGTTTGAGAGGAACATTGCCATGGTATTTACCATCATAATTTTTTGGACTATATGGTGGGCTACCCACAACTTGATATGTAATAGGCGTATCTTGAATCGTAGAAATAATACTCTTGCCACTTTCTAGAGCTAAAGCATAAGTAATTGGCTTAATTGAAGATCCTGGTTGTCGTGGTCTTAAAGTTACATTAACTTGACCATCATTTTCAAAATCAAAGTAATCTTTACTTCCAATCATACTTAAAATTTCACCTGTCTGAGGATTTGTTACTAATGATGCACCATTCTGGATATTAAGCCGTTCTAAAGTAGCTAATTCATTTACTAAGGCTTCTTGGGCATCTTCTTGCAAGGATAAATCTAGTGTAGTTCTAACTTCCAAACCACCTTGATTAACAACATCTTCTCCATACTTTTGAGCTAACAATTCTTTGACATACATAACAAAGTGAGGTGCCCTAATATCAATTGAATCTGACTTAAACTGCAGCTCTTCACTATATGCCTCTTGAGCCTGTTCTTGGCTGATATAACCATCTTCAACCATCCTCCTTAGTACCTCTGCTTGTCTTGCATATGCAAGTTCTGGATTAGATCCAAAAGGAGTATATTCTGATGGAGCTTTGGGTAACCCTGAAAGCATTGCTCCCTCTGCAAGAGAAAGTTGTCCAACAGATTTTCCATAATACTTTTGCGCCGCTTCTTCAATTCCGTAAATTGCTCCACCATATGCAATCTCATTAAAATACATCTCTAAGATTTCATCTTTTTCAAAAGTACCTTCGACTAATACAGCAACAATAATTTCTCTAATTTTTCTTTCTATGGTTCTCTCTGGACTTAGTAATCTATTTTTCACTAACTGTTGAGTAATCGTTGATCCACCTTGGACAGGTTTACCCTGAATATTTGCAATTGATGCCCTAATAATTCCGCTGATGGAAAATCCAGGATGTTTATAGAAATCTTTATCCTCAATCGCAATGGTGGCTTGTTTGACATGCTCAGGGATTCTTGAGATAGGAATTAAAGTTCTATTTTCATCTTTATAAATTCTAAACAATACCTTGCCATTCCTATCTAAAATTCTAGTGGTAACTATTTGTTCTTTTTCGACTAATCCATGAGGAGATGGTAGATCTTTCAGTACTCTTTCATAAAAAAGATATGTACTTCCAAAAAGCATTAAACTAAAGATCACAGAAAATAATATCTGAAATGGATGATTTTTATAGTAATTGAAGACGTTCTTAAAATGGTTAGAGTAATAAATAACTCCTGATTTTGATTTAACCTTAAATGTTTTTTTCTTGGTTTTCTTTTTTAAATTATTGTTTTTATTTTTTTGTTTTCTTTTGAGTAGGTTTTTATAATTAAAATTATTTTTAAAATCATATTTTGCAAAGAATTCGACAAGTGAAAAACTAGACTTAACTTTCTTACGAGGTCTACCTCTCTTTTTCTTTTTAATAAATATGGATGTTATCTTTTCCTCAGTTTTATCTAGATTCTTATAAATCTTTTTCTCATAATAAATCTTTGATTTAATATAATTAACTTTAAAACTTCTAAACCTCTTTATAGGTGCAACAATTCTATCCACTAAAACTTTACTCAACCCGACCTCTCTTAGTTTTTTCTTTAACTTTCTAAGATCTATTTTTGAGTTTTTATTTAATGGATTATTCTTTATTTTGCTTGCAGATTGTTTCTGCTGAACCATATAAAAAAATGATAGCATTTGATCTACTATGAAACAACTGTTGTAAATGTAGAATTTGATGAAAAATAGATATAAAACTGAGCAAAAATATTAATATTATAATTTACGCCCAATTGTCTCCCATAATTCTCTAGAATCTCCCTCATATCCCAAAGCCCAAATAGCAATCCCACCTAAGTCTAATTGATTAACTAAATCTAATTTATATGATAACGAACGAGAGTTCTCATAATATACAACAAATATTTCTCCATCTTCTATATATGACACATATGGAGAAAGAGCATCTTCATTCCAACTCTCTTCAACTCTTAATTTTTCTTTTGTTTCTGGTTCTAGTAAGGTCTGAACTCTTTCATAACTAGCCGTTGCTCCAGTATCTGGAAAAGTATGAGCTCTTGGATCACGAGAAGTAGTTTGCCATTCATATCCATAAAATGGAACTCCAAGTAGAATTTTTTCTTTGGGCATAACTGCAATAAAACTTTGCAGATAGTTGCTGATGTCACCATCCCAAAGATCTTTACCACCAAAGAGTGGTGCGACAGGACCTGCTTTTACAGAAGATCTCCTATGAAAATCATATGCCATTACAACTACATAATCAGCAGCTTCCCCAATAGGACCAATATCCCAAATTGAATTACCTTGTGCAGCACTCGCATATACTGAAACAGATAAGTTTATATGTGAATATTTCTCACTAAGCCTTTCTTTAAGATCAACAATGAACTGGCTAAAATTAGTTCTTAATTTTTCATCAACTGTCCCTCCGTATTCAATATCTATATTAATTCCTGAGAATGGATATGAAAGTAAAACAGATTCTACTGAGGTGTAAAATTCTTCTTGAGATTTTTTTGAGTTAATAAAAGCATATATATCATCGGCATTAAATTGAATTAAAGTTAACTCTAATTTTTGTTTATTATCTTTTAGAGCTGCACTGATACTAGCTAATTCATCAGAGTCTAACTTGTAATATCCAGGCTCTCCTCCTTCTGAGGTTCTAGTCAGTAATTCTCCTCCAGCTCCAATTGTTAATCCAAAGTAACTAAGGTGAGTTAACTCTGGCTGAGGTGAAACTTTCTTTAAATTCCAATATGGTAAAAATCCGTAAACAACTTTTCCTTCACTACTCTTTGTCCCTCTAAGAAATCTAAATGTAGAACTTGTTGTCAAAGGAGAAACAATGGGAACATCAGAAAAAAACCATGCTAAAAAAACTACTAAAGCAATTAACCATAAAAAAACAAACAAAGATAAAGATTTTCCAGAAAGTCCAAAAAACTTACGGGGTAATTTGCTCAAACCCATTATCATCCCTTTCATCAGGCAGCAACTTTACGATAGATTTCTCATAAATAGTTTTTCCTTGTTCATCAATTGCTCGATTACAATCTGCACAATAATTCTCAAAAACAGGGTCAGAATAAAACTCATGTTCTTCTAAAACCAAGCCTTCAGCTTGCTCCCCATAGGCAGGTGGTAAACCTGTCTCTGGTCTTATCCAAACATTTTGTTTTATAACTTTAGACTCAGAAGGTCTTGAATATTCCCAGAATATATCTGTATATCTGACAGCACAGCCATTGCCATTTTTGGATGGAAAACCACTAGCACAAACACCAGCAGACTTAACATCAGCTGGTTTTTCTTGCCAGATAGGCTCCTGATCTTTTAAGACATAACTCATAATGTCATTCCAAATTGGGGCAGCTCCAGTTACACCAGAAACTAGGTATTGATTCATAGAAGTATTATCATTGTTACCAACCCAAGTAATAGTCAAAAACTCTGGGGTAAAACCAACCGTCCAGTTATCTTTGACATTATTTGTTGTCCCTGTTTTTGCACTAACAACCTGTCCTGGGATAACAAGTTGTGATCTTGAACCAAAAGCAGCTGTACGAGCATTATTATCCTGCATAATATGAGCAGTCATATATGCTGGGGCCTTATCCATAACTCTAACTAGATCATCTTTCTTTTCTTCTCCGTCATATTCTGTTAGATACTTTAAATCTTCTTTTCTTTTCTCTACATCAACTTTTTTAATCACTTCACCTCTAAAGTCAGTAATTTCTAAAATAGGTAGTAAAGGAACTTTGACTCCTCCGTTAGCAAGAACTCCAAATGTTTGAGCCATATCTATCATTCTCACTTCACCACCACCTAAAGTTAGTGAAAGACCATATTGAGAAGGATCTAGCCATGTTGTAATTCCCATTTTTGTGGCTTGTGCCATAAAGTCTTCTACTCCAATAGCTTTAAGGCCTTTGACAGCAGGAATGTTTAAAGAGTTACCAAGAGAATTTCTGACGCTAATCGGACCTTTAAAAGAACCATCATAGTTTTTAGGACAATATTCTGGTTGTCCTGGCAATTCAAAACAGGTTGGGATATCAAGAAGGATAGTGCCTGGATTTAATAATTTATTTTGAAAAGCAGTCGCATACATGATTGGCTTTATTGAGGAACCAGGCTGTCTATGAGCAAGTGTCACATTTACCTGTCCATCATTGTCTGAATCAAAGTAATTAGTAGAACCAATCATGCTTAAAATCTCACCAGTATTTGGCTTTACAACCATTGCCGCTCCGTTACCCACTTTATAGTTACCTAATGTTTCAATCTCAGCTGACAATGAAGCTTGAGCTGCTTCATGTAATTCTAAATCAAGAGATGTTAAAACTCGGAGTCCTCCTTTTTCTACCATTTCAACTCCATACTCTTCATATAAAAGATCACGAACATAAAAAACAAAGTGTGGAGCTTTAATATCTGTCTTTGATAAAGCAAATTCTAGTTGTACAGAGGCTGCATCAGCTGCCTCTAATTCAGAGATATATCCATCATCAAGCATTCTATTTAATACTTCTTGTTGTCTTTGTTTTGATTGATTACCATCAGAAGAAAAAGGAGAATATCTGCTTGGTGCTTGAGGTAAACCGACCAGTAATGAAGCTTCAGCCAAAGTTAAATCCTTAGCATGCTTATCAAAATACTGGTTGGCAGCTGACTCAATTCCAACAGCAGTCCCTCCATATGAAATATAATTAAGATACATCTCCAGAATTTCTTCTTTGGTGTATAGAATCTCTGTCATAACAGCCAAGATAGCTTCTTTAATTTTTCTTTTGAATGTTTTTTCTCTAGTCAATAGAGCATTTTTTACTAGTTGTTGTGTAATTGTTGATCCACCCTCTGAAATTCCCCCACCTTTTATATTAGCTACTACAGCTCTAGAGATACCGATCAAATCAAAACCAAAGTGGCTATAAAAACGCCTATCCTCAATTGCAATTGTCGCTTCAGCGATATGAGGAGGTAAATCACCAAGTGAGATAGGGATTCTATTCTCATCAGCAAAGATTTCATACAATAAGATGCCATTTCTATCAAAGATCTGAGTACTAACATTATAGTTACCATTTGAGGTAAGATTTTTTGGAGAAGGTAAGTCCTTCATTAAATATACAAGAATACCAATTCCTAAAAGTATTAATAAAATTATTGCCAAGACAAGTTTCTTTAACTTCCCGCCAACCTTCTCATTGCTAAAAAATGGTAAATTAACTTTATATTTAGCCTTTGACTTCTTGTTTGAAACTTTTCCCCAATATTTTGTCTTGTTTGATGGATTTTTAAAGAATTTATCAAAATTTAGTTTAAATAAAGGAGTCTTGGTTCTTTTTACAGAACTGACACTACCTTTTAAGGCATCTCCGACCTTTTTCTTGGTAGGAAGAGTCTTTCTGGATCTGACTGGTCGTTTTTTTCTTTTAGACACCACGTGCATAGTATACTAGTAAAAAAAGTCACTTAGTAGAGGTACAAAAAATGCGGTATGATATCAGAATAGAATAAAAGGAGCCAAACATGCCAAACATCCGTAGCTACAACTACCACAACATAGCAATCTCTGGACTTCCCGGAAGTGGATCAACTACTTTATTAAGATTACTTAAAGAACATTTAGACTTAGATGGATGGCGAGGTTATTCTGGTGGTGAATTCATGAGAGCTTATGCTGCAGAAAAGGGTTTGTTTGACAATAATAAAAAACTCCATCACAAAGCTACTCACTATGAAGATGAATTCGATCGTCAAATTGATATGGGTGTTAGAGAAAAATTAAAAACAGAAAAAAAATGGATTATTGAATCTTGGTTAGCTGGTTTTTTAGCTCAAGAAGTTCCAAAAACCCTTAAAGTTTTATTAATTTGCACTGATGATGCGGTCAGAATTGATAGAATTGTAAACCGAGACGAAGTCAATGTTGATGAAGCCAAACACCATATCAAAGAAAGATATCAAGACAATTTAGCTAAGTGGTCTCGCATGTATGAAAAAGAATGGAAAGAGTGGGTCGTAAAACCAGAAACTCTCAGTATCCATAATCCAATTGATTTTTGGAATCCAAAACTCTACGATGTAGTTATAGATACTTATTCTACAAATCAATCTAAAACATTGGATATTGTCCTAGATGCCATCACAAAAAAGAAAAAAGCCAACTAAATTCAAAAATATTCCAAGAATTAATCATAAATTCTTTTGGCCTTTAGTTATTCTTGTTGGGGTTCTATGGTTTATTTACAGAGCATTATTTAACTTTAGTGTATTCTTTGATGAAACAATTGGTAAGGCAATCTTCTTTGGCTTCCCAGTACTCCTTTATATTTCAGTCAGTAACTTTATCAAAATAAAAGACAGCCTTGATCTAAATAAGATGCATAAAGGAATGTTACTTGGTATTGCCTATGGGGGAATTTACGGTTTTGCAGCTGCGATCACTTCATATGCAATAAACAAACATGGAGTACAAGCTGTTGATCTATTTAGTTCTAGTGCATTCTGGTGGGAATTCTTCCTAGCTCTTTTGACTGCTTTCTGGGAGACTATTTTCTTCTTTAGTTTTATCATGATGGTTTTAGAAGACAGAATGAAAAAATGGAGTCTAACAAAACTTGTTCTTGTAACTGCAGCTATTTTTGCTATTTTTCATGCACCAAATGCAATCTTGCGCTTTGACCTTTCCTTAGTCATAGCTCAGGTTGCCTTAATGTTTATCTTTGGGCTTGGGCAGGCTCTACTCTTTAGCAAAGAGAAAAACGCCTATGCACTAATGATCTCTCATGCAATTTGGGGGATGGTCTTATTAGTTCATTGGGGTTAGAATCATCGCTTCTAATATGAAACCGTTAAAAATTACATTCTCTATTTTTGGACTTTTTGTAGCCAGTGCCGTTCTAGCGGTATCTTTAGCTAGTAGTGTTCCATCAGCATATTCTGCCGGAGATAAATTTAAATCAAATGATAAACAGTTCTATTTAAACGGAGAAATATTACCAGACCATACTCTTTATCCAGTAGTGATGGCTGCAGACAAACTTAAGCTAGAAATGGCAAATCCTCAAGAAAAGATAAATATCTATACTACCTATGCCAATCTTAGACTCTCGGCAGTTGAATCACTCTTAGAAAAAGATAATCCTCAATTAGCACTGACAACATTAACCAAATCACAAAAATACCTCCTCAGAGCAGCCTCAGAAACAATTAACCAAGATTCCTCACAAGCAACAAAGCTCCACGTACTAAAGACACTTCTTTACCACACAAATAAACATCAACAACTAAAAGAACAATTCTCAGCAGAAGAAAAAAATATTATTGATCAACTTGATATGGAATGCCTTGTTTTTGTTGATAGCCTAAAAACCAGCCTTATCTTATAATAAGGCTATGTCTTTTAATTTAATTCCTAAAGTATATGCTGCCTGTGAAGATGCAAATGGTCTTGACCTTGGTTGTAAATTCACTCTTGGAATAAGTGGTGATCCAGTCAAAGACATTTATCAAACCCCCGCAGACCTCGTAAACTTAATTGTCAGTAACCTAATGGTTCTTGGTGGAATCATTCTTTTTTTCATGGTTATTTTAGCTGGATTTAAATTCCTACAAGATACAACCAAAGGAAAAGAAGAAGCAATGAAGATTATGAAATCAGCTTTGATTGGCTTTATTCTCATGTTCTCTGCTTACTGGATAGTTCAAATTGTAAAGGCTATTACTGGGACAAACATTGTATTATAAATAAGTGATATAATAATTTTATGGTAAGAAAACTAATAGCAGACGCATCAGCTACTTTTGGGACAATTGATGCTCCTGCAGGAGTTGTTGACTATAATATAGCCGCTGGAGGTGGAGATGCTATTGGTATCTTAGTTTTTATAACTAGGTTTATCCAACTTATCTTTGTTATAGCTGGGATCTGGGTTATGTATAACGTAATCTCAGCTGGTTTTATTTATCTTGGAGCAGAAGGTGATTCAAAAGCTCATTCAAAAGTAAAAGATCAAATTACTATGAGTGTGATTGGTCTTATTATTATTGTCGCTTCATATGGAATTGCTTCTATAATCGGACTAATATTCTTTGGCAGAGCTGACTTTATTCTTAATCCAATTATTCAAGGACCAACTCCATGATGATATTTAATTTACTTGCTGCCGCAAATTTTGGACCAACTGGACTTCAGCCACAAGGTGGCACTACTGAAGGAATAGCAAATTTTGATACAGCTACTCCATTAACATCCTTAGAATTATGGATATCAAGATTACTTGGTATGATTACTACTATAGGAGCAATTGTTTTTATCTTTATGTTTTTCTATGGAGCATTCAGATGGCTCAGTGGTGGAGATGACACTGCAAAGATCGGGAAAGCCAGAGACCAAATGGTTCAAGGTGTCATTGGTATGATTATAATGGTAGCTGGCTATGCAATTATTGGGCTGATTGGAGAAATGATTGGTATTGATATTCTAAACCCAGCACAACAAATTAGAGACGTTACAGGTATTACTGGAAATTAAACTATGTTATTAAATTTTATTGTCACCAAAGCACAAGCTGCAGTTACAAATCCAGCCATTGGAGAACTCGGTGATGAAGCAGCTGCTGTTTCAGCAAAAGAAGGCACATTATTCACTAGTTATTTTTTAAGAATTTGGAATGGAGTTATAACTATTGGTGCTTTAATGGTTATTGTTTATTTTCTATGGGGCTCAATTGGTTGGATTACGGCTGGTGGAGACTCTGCAAAGATTCAAAAATCCAGAGATAGAATGGTGCAAGCTGTAATTGGCTTAATCCTTCTTGTGGGTTCATTTACCTTACTTGGATTCATCAGTTCTACATTCTTTGGAACAGACTTTAATATTCTACAACTAAACTTTGGAGTGTAACCTATGTTAATGACACTTTACGCAGCAACAGTAGACTTCACCACAGCCACTAGTGATACATTAGCTGGTTCTGAAAAAACTTTCCCTGAATGGCTTGCAATGCTTATTAACTCAGTAATGATTGTAGCTGCTCTACTTCTGCTTATTTATATGCTGTGGGGTGGTATCGCTTGGCTTACAGCTGCCGGAGATTCAAGTAAAATTTCAGCAGCTAGAGATAAAATGACTCAAGCAGTTATTGGAATAGTTGTCTTATCTGCCAGTATTGCTATTTTCATGCTTGTCCAAACTATCCTTGGAATAGAAGTCTTGAATTTCACTGGTGGAACACCTACTGGAACATCATATTCTTCAACAACAGGATCCACGGTTACAACTTCACCTAGAACAAGAAGGAGTGGAACAAGTGGATTTACCTTAAGAGGGACTGATGAATAATATAAATTAATTAAAGATTGTCCATATTTGTAAAGATCTGGTACAATATTAAATAAGAAAAGCTTTTTAGCTATATATAAATAAGGAGAAATATGAAGAAAAGACTTCAAAAGCTAGCAGTCGCCACAAGTAGTGCAGTTGCTGCTTTCCCATTATTAGCAACTGGAGTAAGCGCTGAAGCAATCGGTGCTGAATTAGGAACTGGGTTCTTCACTGACATTGGTCAACTATTTAACACAGTACTTAGATTTGTTTTAATCATTTCTGCACTGTTAGTGTTCGTGTACTTAATTTGGGGTGGTATTGAATGGGTTACATCAGGTGGTGATAAAGGAAAGACTGAATCAGCACGTAACAAAATTACAGCTGCTGTCATTGGTTTAGTCATCGTTGCTGCTTCATATGCAATCTTCACTCTAATCATCAAGGCAGTATTAGGAGTTGATGATATCAATACTCTTATTAACCCTTAAAAGTTAATATAAAATAGAAATTAATAAAAAAAGCTCGGTCTGTTGATCGAGCTTTTTTAGTTCTATTAAGTATATTAACAAAACTACTCGAGTAGGAGATTGCTAAATAGGGTATAATTACAGCCATGAAAGTTATCAATTCAAAAAACACTTGGTATTTAATTTTTGGAATATTATTTATCCTAGTTATTACCTTGGTTGTCTTTAACTTAATCTTCAAAAGAACTGAAAATAGATTGAAAAGTACTTCCCCAGATCAAAGAGAAACTTTGATTACTCAAAAGGATGAAAGTAAATCTGGGATAACCTATATAAAAGCTTCACCCAAGCCAACTGCAAAACCTTCAGCAAAACCATTGTTTGCCCTATTTAATACTTCACCAAAACCGACTCCTAGCCCTTCCCCTACTCCAAATATTAAAGAACTTAAAGTTGAGCAAGATAGTGTCACTGCTTCTGTAACAATTGATCAAAAACCTACTAAAGGAGGTATGGTTGCTTCTAAGTCTGGAGACTTAGAATTAGTTGATGAAGATGGAGTTGTATATCTTTCTACAAAAAATCAAGATGGGAGTGAAGACTCTAGTGTAAAGAAAAACAGAATTGGTCTTTCAGAAATTATCAGTCCTCCACCAGGCTATGCACAAGACCTTGGAGCATTTATTAATAAACTAGTCAGACTATCATTAGTATTTGCATCACTGTTAGTCTTTGTCCAACTGGTACTTGGAGGTATTCAATGGCTCACTTCAGGTGGGGATAAAGGTAAAGTAGAAGAAGCAAGAAATAAAATTACTGCAGCGGTTGTTGGACTAATAATTGTAGCCTCATCATATGCAGTATTTACACTGGTTCTACAATCATTAGGTATTGGAGATATTAATGCACTTATAGAAAGTGCTTTCCCTTAATATTTATATTAGAACAATAGTTCAACTAATTTGTTATAATTTAGAATAGACATGATAAAAAAATTCAAAAAATTTTCCCTAATCCTATTTACCTTTATAACTTTATTCCATAGTTTCAGCTATAACGTTCAGGCCCAAGAAGAGTGGGACTCTAGTACTCTTAATTGTACTGGAAGTGGTACAGGTATTGCGGATGCGAGTGATGTTGCAACCATCCAAGGTTTTGCCTGCTTAATTGGAAATGTCTTATCTGTTGCAATCACTTTAATAGGAATGTTAGCTCTTGTTATGTTTGTTATTGCTTCCTTTAGATACTTAACTTCTGGAGGTAACTCAAAGTCTACAGAACAAGCGAAAGGGACAATTACATATGCTGTAGCAGGGCTTGTTGTCGCCGTCTCAGCCTTTATCATTTTAAATTTAATCTCAAACTTTACCGGTATAGATGTCTCAACCTTTGTCATTCCAGATGCAGGTACATCTGTAGAGCCAATATAAAATAGCAATTAAAAGAAAGTCTGATTTAGGTTACAATATAGATATGAAATTAAGGGTATTATTCCTATCCGCTATTCTTTCCTTTGGACTATTTTTTTCTTCGCTTTCAGTTAACCAAGCTAATGCAAGTTTTTTTGATGATCTCTTTACTACTATTAGAGAATGGGAAACAGCCCTTACTCCAGAATCAGGTGAAGAAGTTGTAGAACCTAATATTATTGATACAACTGGAACTCAATTCAAATCAAATCAAGTAAACCTCTTACATGCCGTTAGTAAAGGTGAGGAGAGTGCAATTAATGGAGCTGGTGATGCTCTTAGCTCTCTTTTCAAACATTCTCCTGCAAGTGGAGAAACCTATGTTGCAGATCTCTTACAAAATATGAAGATTGGTCCAGCCGAACCTGCCTATGCACAAGTTGGAGGACTTGGATTTGCTGCTTTAGAGCCTGTTTTATATGCATGGAAAGCATTCAGAAATATTGCCTACCTATTCTTTATTATCATCACTTTGATAATTGGTTTTATGATTATGATGAGACAAAAGATTGGAAGCCAAGCTGCCGTTACAGCACAACAAGCTATCCCTCAAATTGTTATTGCTTTAATAACAGTTACCTTCTCTTATGCCATAGCTGGCTTCATGATTGATATGATGTATGTTTTTATGTTCCTTCTGATTGGATTATTTCCTGATCAAACTGGAACTAATCCTATATCAAAAAACTTAATACAAATTGGTTATGAAATGTTTACAAATGGAATTGGGACTGCATTTGATGCAGTACAAACTTTTGTCGCAGAACAAGTAGATAGTGAAGTAGTTGGTTTTATGACTGGATTAACTTTTTCTATTATCATTGCTATTGCCTATCTATTTGCAGTAATTCAGTTATTCTTTGAGTTACTTAAGACTTATATTGCCATTGTTGTCAGTATAGTGTTATCTCCTCTACTTCTCATGATGGGTGCCCTTCCTGGTAGAAGTGATGTTTTTGGAGGGTGGGTTAAGAGTCTTGTCGGTAATTTGATTGCATATCCAGTTGTATTACTCTTAGTAATATTACAAAAGCTATTAACAGAAGGTTCTGCTGCACAGGGTGGATTCTTACCTCCATTCTTAATGGCTAGAGGTGAAAGTGGTGGTATTATTGCATTGATGGGCTTATCTATTATGTTAATTGCTAAAGACTTAGTAGTACAAGCAAAGAAATCTGTTAATCCAAAAGGTGGCGGTATCTTTGAACAATTTGGTACTGCACTTTCATCTGCTGTATCTAAGGGATGGAAAGGTGGAGAGCTTATTCCTGGTGTTGGTTTGACTGATACAAATAAGATACCTGGTGTTGGTAAGTATATGGGTAGTGGTAAGAGTATTCTGCAGAGTGGGCTTACTGGACTTAGTGCTGGAGCTGGTGGTCTTGTTGGGGCTGGTAGGGGTATTAAAAGAATGGCAATTGATTCAGATACCAGAAAACAAGCTGGGCAAAGTATTATCAGAGGTGTTAGAGGTGGAGGTAGATTTACAGCTGATGTTATCGGATCTGAAGCATTTAAAACAAATCGAAGCGAAAGACAAAAAACTTCTGTACTTACAGATAGATCAAAAATAAAGACACTTCAAAGTAAAGAAGGTAAATAAATCTTTCTTTAATAAACTTCTATTATATTTGACAAATTGAAAACATAATTAATACTTATCTTTATTACTGTTTACAAAATATAAATTAAGTTGAAAAAAAATATTTATATATTAATGTATCTTCTATAAAAATTAAATTAAGCTTTAATCGCCTTTGGCTTGTTTATCTTCAGCTTCTTTGACTGCCTTACTTTCTGTATTCAATAAACCTGCATTTGTTAACACCGCGAAGTTTGGATCAGCAAAACCAACTTTGTTATAGCGTTGAAGTGCTTGGTAATATTTAGTTCTATTAATCTCAGTAAACCAATCTCTCTGCTCAATTCCTCCAGAATATATTGTTCCTTTTGCTCTACCAATTGGAGTATTAGGATTATGACCTTTTTTTAATCCTAACCAGAAATTATTTAGTGCTTCGCCAATAGATTGAGCAGGCGATTCAATTGGTGCAACAGTCAAAAGAGCATCTCTAAGAGAGCCTCTTTTGTGGCTACCATCAGGTTGAGGAATAATAAATAATTCTTTACTACCAACTCCAATTTGACCAGAATCATATATATATGTTTCTATAGCATCAATTAAATTTCTTATGACTTTATCCTTTCCAATCAAACCATCAAACCATCCTTCTTCAGGCCCATCAAAAACATCATCGTGCTTTTCACGATATGTATAAATCATTGCCTTAATTCTCATATCTAATAGTTCATAAAAATATACCCAATCAACCATATTAGCTGATGTCTTTAGAGGTGAAGTCGCTGAAAATAACTTGGTCAGATCTTCATGAATAAGCAGGACATCTCCTACAACATCTCCAGTTAATTTTGGAACAGGAGCATTAAATTTATCATAAGTCTCTTTATATGCATCGTGAACTGATAATTGAGTTTTATGAACTTGGTCACCTCTTGATGCAGCAATCCCTGCTTCAGCCATATCCTCATCACTTAAGTCTAATGCATCATATGGGTTATCTTTTTCATCTAAATTTGCTCCATACTCTGCCAAGAAATGTCTTGGTGGAGCAATTAAATGTTGTAAAAATTGACCATTTGTTGGATTTGTTGGTTTTCTTTGAAGATGAGTTGCTGCTTGATCATCAGTTCTTTCAGCTACAAAATGTCCATAAAGCCTTGCTTCTGACTTATTAGGAATTAATATTTTCTTACCTGATGCATCTATCACTTCACTTCCAGAATATGAAACAAAACTTGATCCAAGTAAATCTCTCTTCAGTCTTGAGATATTAACTGAAATTAATATTTTTCTAAATCTTAAAAATTTTCCTAATTTTGATGCATGTTCTTTTAGTTGAGCCTCAGTTAATTCTCTAATTGCTTGTAATCCTCTAATATCTTTATTTCCATCAATATTTGTTATCTCTTCCTCAAATTCTGCTTGAGATTTTATTTTAAATAGTTTTCGAAGATCGGGATCAGTAATCATTAAGCTCATTAATCCTGTGGAAATAGCTCCACTTACAAAGAAACTATTTGGGACATCTCCTCCAGCTACAATATATGGTATTTCTAGGATATTCTCCTTACATTTATTTAGTTCTTTTGCTAGTGGGAAGCATTCAGCCATCCTGCCCATATTAGGTGCTGAATAAGGTGAGTTCCCCACAGGCCAATATTTTGATGTAAATATTTGTTCTCTTGTTGCAGACAAACCATTTAAATCTACTGCTATAGCTATTGCTTGATCTAACTCTTTTCCTGTAATAACTTTTTTCTTATCCAAAGTTATCTCTGTTTTAACTCCTGGTACTTCTTTCCTATCCTCGCCATATGTATATACAACTTCACCATTAAGGTGTGTTCTCCTGACTCCTGGGATACATGCGAAATCTCTCAATAACCTGGCTTTCATAGCTTTGGTTTTCTTACCACCCTCATCACTCATCCACTTGGCTCTACCAAATGAGAAATATCCTCTTTCAGTAACATCTTGACCTAGAGTATCTTCAAACTTTTTATATAATGAAGAATCTAGTTCTTCAGGAGTTCTTCCATGTTTTTTTGCAAGATAATCTTTATTTCCACTAATCTCTAAAACATTTCCTTCTGAATCTTTAACAACATACATTGCACCATACTTATCTTCTAAAATTGCTTTAGGGTGTTTTCCAGCTAATTCAGTTCTATCATAACTTTCCCCCAAAAATTTACCATTATGATCTCTAGCAACCCATAGTGTTCCCCACTTATCTTCAACAGACATACCAGGATACTTTGACTCTAATAGATCTTTATCAGCTCCTTCTTCTAAAATTTTTCCGGATTCATCTCTTACAACCCACATCCTTTTTTTTCCAATCATTATGGGATTGCCATCCTTATCAACCTTATCCTCATATTGTACAAATCCATCGTTCATTTCATCATAATAAAGAGTCATTGCCTGATCTAGTGCTCTAATTACTCTGTAATGAGGATGTGAATGCTTTTCCCTATTTCTTGCCCCATCTCTATTTAGTCTAATATTAGAACCTGTAAAATAGTCCACAATAAATCTTCCAAATTTGGGAATTGTCTCTTTAAAAGCAGCTTCAAAATTAATAGATACAATAGAGGACTCTCCATTCATATGTGC
This sequence comes from Minisyncoccota bacterium, assembly GCA_029881675.1. Lineage (GTDB taxonomy): Bacteria > Patescibacteriota > Microgenomatia > UBA1400 > PJMF01 > JAHDXH01. Next base: position 32,310 of record JAOUMD010000012.1, read on the forward strand.
TTGATCTGCTAGAGCCAAACGGTTATAAATTAATTGATAGTATTCTCCAAGGACATCACCTTCTTTCTTTCCATGCATCACCCCTGCTTTATCAACACTATATCCACCTACACTTGATTCTCCTAAAAAGGTCATTAACGAAGTAAATTTTCTACTCTCTAAAGTACCCTTAAAATATGCTCTTTCATCAAACTTAGAAATTGCATCTTCCATCTCCAAAATAGTTCTTCTAACTACTTCATTAAAACCTTTTTTGTCTGTTGGATTAATATCCCAAATTCTTTTCCATTCAGCCGCATATTTATTCTTATCATCAGTATCAGGTTTCACAAATTCAAAACGAGAATCTAATTTCTTCTCTACTTCGTAGTTAACAATACTAGTTCTCTTTTTTGTTAACTCATAAACTTCGTTAACTAATTCTAGATACCTCTTAATTTTTTCTTTTGCTCTTACTGGCAAGTCAAATGTCTTATCTAAAATATCCAGTCTATATTGTTCATCAAATGTTTTACTTGCTCTATTTGAGATTACCTTAACATCATCTTGGTCTGTTATAGCTTGTTTCTGCTTGCCTTCCAAAAGATCTAATAAATCTTTATAGCGATCTATATCTGCACTTTTGCTTGTAATATTAGATGATATTGCACTTTCTAATACATTAGCTAATGAAACTTTTGTTCTTAAAATAACGCCATCTCTCATCACTTGATATCTCTTATTTGCCATATCATCTACAATACCAACGTCAGGTGGAATCTTTGATTTATCCCATGATACACCTACAATTATTCCACTTTCTGCGATATCTCTAATTAAAACCGTTTCTAATTCAAGCCTTTTATCTTCTAACAAAAGCAAACTTTTTGAAACCGAAAATTGATCTGAAAGTTTTGTATCAACATCTTTAAAACGTTTTCCAAAGAGTTTATCCATCTCAGCTAGTGTTTGTGAAATCTCTTTAGACATATATCTTTTAATTTCCCAATTTCATTACTGTTGATTGACCCTCAGATTCTCCAATTTTTGATCCAAGAATACTCTTCAGTTTTTTCTTAGTCTCATCTAACTTATCAGTAATAATTTGAACCATTTCTGTAATCATGTATGCATATTCTCCATCTTTTGTTACCTCTGCTTCTTCAAGCTGCTCAGCTGTCATCTCAGATATTTCTTCATTTGTTAAGCCTGCATTATCACCAATCATATATTTAGGTAATTCTTTATCAACTTTTTCTCTTAATTTTTCATCTAATACAGCAAATGTTGCTGCATTTTCAATAACTACACCTAAATTAGCATCATCAATATCACTCAATCTTGGATCTTTAATTCTCTTTAACTTTGCTAAAATAGCCAAGTAATATATAACCTCTCTTTCAGTTCCTTCTTTTTCAAGTAATCTGGAAAAGTGCTCCCTATTGAAAATAATTTTATCTGCTGGTTCTTCCTCTACAACTGGTTCTTCCTCTACAACTGGTTCTTCCTCTACAACTGGTTCTTCCTCTACAACTGGTTCTTCCTCTACAACTGGTTCTTCCTCTACAACTGGTTCTTCCTCTACAACTGGTTCTTCCTCTACAAC
>JAOUMD010000013.1 GCA_029881675.1 Minisyncoccota bacterium
TTTCCTTCAATTGGGTACCAAGGATCATTGAGTGTTTCAGGGACATCTACTTCTATTGAATTTAAAGTATATCCAATGGCTCTTTTGTAACCAACAAAGTCAATTGCAATGTAGTGATCAATTTTAAGGCCAGTAATAATTTGGGCCATTTGTTTTGCAACTTCAGATCCACCTTCAATTTTATTTTGTGAAGCCTCTCCAAGAGAGAAGGCTGTGTTGATCTTGGCTGATTTTCCATTAGGTAGTCCTACCCAAAGATCTCTAGGAATAGAGATAAACTTAAGAGTACCCTCCTCAAAGTTAAAATGAGCCACTTGGATGACATCAGTTAGGAAACCACCTTGATGTCCAGCTCCTCCATATCCAAGTAAGAGGATGTTTAGTTTATTTAAATCTTCTGGAGGTTCTTCTAAGATATATTTTTCAGATACCACATTGTCACCAAGAACAGATGCTTCTTTGGATAAAACTTTTGAGTCATTTTTAAAGACAAAGTAAGTAGCAAAAGATGAAATTATTAAAGTAAGAAATAGAAGAATACCGATGATAATACGCTTTTTATTTTTAAGCATAGCGGTATTGTACTATACCAAGTGGAAAGAGGTGGGTTAGAGTAGTATGATTTAAAATTCACTTCGGTGTTAGAATTAAATATGAATAAAAAATTTAGTAAGTTTTTAGTAAAATTACGTTTCAAAAATAAACCGCAAAAACCATTCTTAAAAAGGTTTGGTTTTTTTCTTATTTTTTTAACTATTATCATTGCTATTTTTTCATACTTTACCAATCCTTTTGTAAAATTTTCTTTGGTTAAAGATCCATACGCTCAAGTAGTGATAGAAGATGGAAATATTGTGATTAAAGGCAGTGAAGATTTAACTTTAAGGGGAGGTCGTTATATCGGAGGTTTGGCTAAATTAAAATCAGGATGGCATATTGTTAGCAGTCGCTTCACAGGCGGAAAGAAAGCCAGTAGTAATACAGTAGATGAGATTATCAAAGAAATTCATTTGATAAGATTTGATCCCAGTGAACCTTATTTAATTTCTGGAGATCATTTTAGTATGCTTTATCCTCGTTCACTCGGTATTTTTTACCATTCATTGCTTGATGACAGAACGGCTTTATCTGAGACAGATTGGAAGAATAGACAGGTTATTTATTTAAAAACTTTAACCTATGCTTCAAATATTTATTCTCAGTCTAGTGAGCTTTCAACTACTATTGTTCCAGTCGGTCCTGGGAGTGTTGCTTTGATGAATATCTATGCTGTTCCATCAGACACTTTATATAGTTTGCTTTTTGCATATCAACAGTTGATAGATAATTCATATCAAAGAGATAATTATCCTTATGATAATGATATTAGTTATGATTTAGCCACAAAAGAAGCTGCTACTAAATTGCTTGCAGAGCATAAAGACAGTTTAAAACGTCATTATGATGGATTTAAAGGTTATGCGTATGATGAGCAAAGTGGGTTAATTAGAAAAAATATCCTTCTGTCTGGAACAAAAGATATTATGAAGAAATATGGTGCTTTTTATGATAATGTTGTCTTTTGGAAAACAGCTCAATTAGCTCAAGATTTAGGTGTGATTGAAAAAGATCAGGCTTTTCTTGATCAGTATAAACAGAGAATTATTGATACTTACTGGTTAGGAGAAAGAGGTCACTTCCTGGAAGATCTGAGTGAAGAATCACTTTCAGAAAGTTGGTATTCATCAGATTGGATGATTGCTTTCCAGACAGGATTTCTTGATCCAGATGATGAAGATGATTTAGTCTATTTAACAAAAACTGTTGAGTATATTCAACGTAATGCAATAGATAAGCCTTTTGCACTTCAATACAGTCCAGATAAAAGAAATCAGCGTATGTATGGAGTAGTAAAATGGCTTAGTCCTGAGTATGGATCTACTACCATTTGGAGTAACTGGGGTATGGAGTATACAAAGTTGCTTATAAGGTTAGCTCAAGTTACTAACGACATTACTTATTTAGAACAAGCAAAGACTCATCTTGATGCTTATACCTTTAATATCAAGCGCTATCAGGGTTATCCTGAAGTATATGATCAAGAAGGAGATTTTTATAAAACTCCACTATATAAAAGTATAAGAAGAACAGGCTGGGTTGTAACTTTTGAGCAAGCTAGAGAGATGTATAAAGATCTTGTTAAAGACTTTAATCAGTGATAAATGCTAGAATAAATTGTTAATGTCAGATACAAAGTTAGTCAAGAAAAACTCTATTAGAAGATTCCTTCCTCTCCAGTCTATGGTTGCTGGTGTCATTGTTATATTTTTGATTTATGCTTTCTTTTCTGGATTATCATTCCAGTTTTATGCAAGTGCATTATTCCTTTTTTATTCTTTTACAAATAAAATGTGGATTTCGGTTGTTTGCCTTGGTATTTTTCAAACTGCTTTAATGGTTCCTTTTAGAATTATAAGAATAATTAAGTCAAACAATATTAAAGAGTTTCAGTCTCAGATAGGTGGATTAAAGAGTGAGCGAGAGATGACCAGTAGTATTAAAGAAAATGTCTCTAAAGGCAACTTAACATTCCTTTTTTATCTGGTTGATTTTGTTGTGCAATTGGTTTCATTTATGACCATTGGGCGTTTATTTTTGACTGATTTTTATTCATTTAAAATTGATCCAGCTAGACTATATTCTTTTGTTCCATATCCAGATTATCCTATTCAAGAGACATTCTTTAAAATTCCATATCCAATAGTGACAAAAACTGTTGATCTTGGATTAAAGGCAGTCTTAATTTCATGGTTGGTTCTGGTTATTATTCAAGTAGTTATTTTTTCTTTAAAGAAGTTTTATAGAAATGCAGTTAAGAGTGGGGAGGCTAAACCAATTTCTTCTCAAATTTCTAAATATGCAAGTGGTTATCTTGTTATTGCAATGATAATTTCAGCGGTTGTGATTAGAAATTTCCCTTTATCATTTGAACTAGGTATATTCTCTGGTGACGTCTCTATCCCTAATCCTCGTTTGAATAGTATTACAGCCATTGTGACTTTTATTACCATTCTTTGGTTTGGAATTCCTAAGAATATTAGAAAAGCTAAAATGGCAGAAAAGGCAGGCATTCCTACTCATATTATTGAAAAGACACAAAAACTAATGTTTAAGGAGTCCCTAAAGAATGCTTCTATCTTAGGATTAGGTGCTTACCTAATTACAAATCAAATTCCTTCTGCATTTGAACTTTCTATCTTTACCCTTGAAATAATCTCTCTTTCTTCACCTTTAACTCTAGACAAGATTATTCTATCTGCTACAACTAAAAAGACAGTTATAGAGGAAGAAAAAGAAAATAAGAATGACGAAGGTTAGATTTATTGGTAGACTAAGGTACATTACTAATTACAAATTATTATGACAAATAAACCTACTCCAGCACAAACAAAAAAGAAAATCATTCTCGTTGTTGAAGATGATACAAATGTTCAGTCCATCTATCGAGATCTTCTTGTTAAAGAAGGCTATGATGTCACAATTACAAGTACTGTAGATCAAGCTTGTGATGCACTAGGTACAGAGAAAATTGATTTAGTTTTGCTCGATATTATGTTGCCTGGAGGAAAGAATGGTTTCGATTTTTTAGAAATTGCTCATAAAAGTGACCTAATTAAAAGTACCCCAATTATTGTTTTGAGTAACCTTGATAAAGATGGTAATGTATCTCAAGATATGGGTATCGTAGAGTGGTTAGTTAAAGCTAACATTTCTGCTCAAGGTGTTATAGAAAAAATTAATAAAATTTTAAAGTAAGCTAATATATGAGAGTTCCCAATACATTAAATTGGAAGGTTGGTGGTCCTGCCGGAGAAGGCATTATGACCACAGGTCTAATTTTTAGTAAAACAATCGCAAGACATGGTATCAAAGTTTTTGACTATACTGAGTATCCTTCCTTAATTACAGGGGGACATAATACCTATCAAGTTTATGCCAGTCAAAATTCAGCAACTTCTCAATATCAAAAACTGGATGTGTTAATTGCATTAGATAAGCCTACTCTAGATTTACATCATGATGAATTTTATGATAATACTTTAGTAATATATGACGCACAAGATGACAAGATAAATATTGAAGAGCACAATCTCCCTGTAAAGAACTTCAATTTGCCAATGGTCCAATTGGCAACAGAATCTGGAGGAAGTCGTTTAATGGCCAATAATGTTGCTCTTGGAGCAAGTATGTTTTTATTTGGTTTAGATTTAGAAATTTTAAATGGTGTTATCCAAGATGTTTTTGGCCGAAAGGGTGAAGAAATTGTTACTAAAAATCAAAATGCAGCTAAGGCTGGTTATGATTTTATGAAGATGCATTTAGGACAACCAATTTTGACTATCGATAAAGTTGAAGATAAGAATTATCTGACAATGACTGGGAATGAAGCTATTAGTATGGGTGCTATTGCTGGAGGATTACAGCTCTATACAGCATATCCAATGACACCCTCTAGTTCTGTCCTTCACGTCTTAGCAGAAAAAGCTAAGACAGCAGATATTGTGGTTAAGCATGCCGAAGATGAAATTGGAGTCATTAATATGGCTCTTGGTGCGTCTTTTGCTGGTGTACGATCAATGGTGGGAACCTCTGGTGGAGGATTTTGCTATATGAGTGAAGCTTTAGGATTAAGTGGAGTAGCTGAAATACCTTTAGTAGTTCTTGAAAGTATGAGACCGGGTCCAGCCGCAGGTATGCCTACATGGACAGCACAAGGTGATATTCAATTTATTATTACTGCTAGTCAGGACGAGTTTCCAAGATTTGTAGTGGCCCCAGCAGATGCTCAGGAAGCTTTTGAGTTAACTAGGCTAGCAATGGATCTTAGTGAAAAATATCAAACTTTAGTAATTGTGGTAGCAGATAAATTACTTTCTGAGAGTCGTCATACTATGGAGCTTGAAAGTACTCAGTTTAACAATACAAGAGTTGGTTTTGAAGAAAATCCTCAATTAGATGAAGTTGGATTTTATCCAAGATATCAAGATTCAGAATCAGGAATTGGTAAGAGGACAATCCCAGGACAAAAAGATGGCTATTATCTTTCTAATAGTTATGAGCATGATAAGTATGGATTTGCTTCAGAAGAAGGCAGGGTCAGAGTTGAGCAGGTAGATAAGAGAGCTAAGAAGTTTGAATTGATGAAAGGAGAAATCCTGCCTCAATATTTTGAAGATAATGGTGGAGAAATGACATTAGTCAGTTATGGTTCTACAAAAGGAGCAGTAATTGCAGCAAGAGAACTACTAGAACAACAAGGCATAAAAGTTAATATCTTTAATCTTACTTGGATTTGGCCATTCCCGGTTGAGCAAGTAGAAAAAGTTTTAAGCATGGATGTCCCATTTGCAGTTGTTGAGGGAAATTCTACTGGTCAGTTAGGAAAGATTATTACAATGGAAACAGGGATTAAGATAACAAATAAGTTACTTAAGTATGATGGACGACCTTTCTACCCATATGAAATTGTACAATTTGTAAGAAATACCTTAAAAAAATGAACCAATTACCACAAAAATACCCCTTTTTACCAACATGGTGCCCAGGCTGTGGGAACTTTGGAATAATGAATGCAATCAAAATGGCTATTGCTAAGTCAGGCCATCCAAAAGAAAAATTTGTTATTGTATATGACATTGGTTGTTCTGGTAATATGTCTGACTTTTTAGATATGTATGGCTTTCATGGCCTTCATGGTAGAGCACTTCCACCTGCTGCTGGTATTAAATTAGCTAATCATGATCTTAAGGTAATTGTAGTAATTGGAGATGGTGGCTGTTATGGAGAAGGTGCAACCCACTTTATTAATCTTATGAGAGGTAATCATGATATTACAGTTTTAGTTCATGATAATCATCGTTATAGTTTAACTACTGGTCAAATGAGTCCTACTACAGATAAAGGAGAAGCAACAAAATCTACTCCAGAAGGTTCTATTGAAGAACCATTGAATCCATTAGCTCTAGCTATCAGTAATCATGCAACTTTTATCGCAAGAGAGTTTTCTGGAGCTATCCCACAACTTTCTGCAAGAATTGGTGAGGCGATAAGTCATGAAGGTTTTGCATTAATTGATATGCTACAAATATGCTCAGTATATAATCCAAAACAAGATCTTAGATGGTATCGCGAGCACACTGTTTCACTTGAAGCAGAGGGTCACAATTCAACAGATAAAGCTGCTGCTTGGACACAGGCTATGAGAGAAGAGAAGTTGCCTGTAGGACTATTCTTTAAAGCAGATCGACCAGCATATCACTCACAAGTATCTGAGCTCCAGAGTGGAACACTGGTAAACCATAATAAGTCTGTTGTTGATATGACTACTTTACTTCAAGATTATCGTTAATTAATCTTTATTTACAAATCCTATCATTATGGCATTTGCATTTGGGTAAGGAGTATTATATTTTTGTTTTAAAGCTTTAACTAATTTTGTTTCTTCCCAAGTATTTATTTTAGAATTTCGAATTAGGTAAATAGATTTATTAATAGGAAGCTCATTTTTTAAAATTTGTTTGTTTAAAATTTTGTTATATGAAATTGGAACAGTAAAGATGAGTTTACCTTTTCTTTTTAATAAAGTTTTCAAATGATTAATTACTTTAATTATTTTTTGTGGATCTTTTATTTTTTCATCATAACCAATATGTTCAAAAGTTGAGATGGCAACAATTAAATCAAACTTCTTGCTTGGATTGTAAGTCAAAGCATCTTCGTTGATTACTTCATCATCCTTCTCATACTTATCAACCACAGTGTGATTTATGGTTAAGTAATGAGAGAGCACATTGCCAATTTCTAATATATCCTTATTTAAAGTTTTAGCTTTATCTATTTCATTTTTTATAATAGAAACCTCTACGGCTCGTTCATTAGCAAATGAAGCATTATAGGGATTAAGGAAATATGAGAGTTTTTGTTTGTTAAAAGTAAATCGTTTATTAAATAATAAAATATTACTCAAAATAAATCTTTTATGTGGAATTAGGTCAAGAAAAGACATAATCAGATTCTATCACTATGCCACCCAATATCCTTGGATAAATAGAATTGTATTTATAATTAAAAATACTAAAGAAAAAGAAAAGTATAAGTATTTAATTTTATTATTTTTTAATAAATCAGCTATAACAAAAAAGATTGGCCAACAAACTAAAATATAACGTGGCATGCTAGAAAAAGTTCCTGTTAGTGTTGGAACAAAGAATGCTCCAAGTACAAAAAATAAGTGACTTAGTTTAATTTTTTTACTAGAGATAAACAGTAGAAGTAATCCAATTGTTCCAGCGATAAATTCTTGAACATAAGCAAAGTATTTTAAATCAAAAGGTCTCGCAGTAATTAATATTTTTAGATAACGATATACTACCTGAGGATATAATATTATTGATTCTTGTCTACCACCTCCAAATTCAGATTGGACATGAAAAAAGTAAATTGGATCATCGAACTTTAACCATAAGTAGTTCATGTATGCTAGTAAGCCCAATGATCCGATAAAAATAAATAAAACATGTCTTGGAGTATTTTTTGTAAATCTTTCTTTAATACTTTTAATAAAAGTATTTCTACTTTTTTTATTTTTACTTAAATTAATTATTTCAAAAATATTTTTGTCTTTTAAGAAATATTCAATTAGTAGTGCTGGGACAAGTAGAATTCCAACAATCTTTGTAGCACTGGCTAATGCGATTAAAATTCCAGCCCAAATCCATTTTTTCTTTTCAGCAAAAATAAAAGTTTGTAAAACTAAAATTAAAAATAAACTCTCTGTATAAAAAGATCCAAAGAAGAAACTTGTTGGAAAAGTAAGTAAAACAAAAAGTGTTAGCCACTTTTTTTCTTTAAAGAATACTTTCGAGAACATGTAGAAACTGATGATTAAAAAGAAAGTGAGTATATTTGAAATAATAAGACCAGTAATTAATGAGTTATTAATAAAGTCAAGATATTTAATACTTAATGGAAAAAGTGGAAAAAAAGCTTGGATTAAACCAGTTCCAAAGTAGCCTTTATTAATAATAGTTAGATAATGAACACCATCAAAGTTTGCCCATGAATAGAGCCACTGTGGCAATCCGTAAGTTGCTAATCTTTTTGCATAGGGAAAGCTTGGTAGATAAGTCAAAATATTGTTTGCAAAATACCCAATTAGGAATAAAAAAGATCTCCATACTATAAAGATACCAGCTAGTTTTTTAAATTCACTTTTTGATAACATTTTTTATTTTAGATATTTGTGAGAATAGAACTATAGATACTATTGATAATATTCCAAGTCCACTAAGGATATTTCCGGTCATTCTAGGCCAACTATTTTGGGTAAATTTGGTTGAAACAATATGTTCCCCAACGGGTAGTTTATATGCAATCCTGCCTTTAATTTCTTCATTATCAATATAGGTAATGTCATTACCATTTACTTGCGTTTCCCAGCCTTTAAAATGCATTGTAGGCTCTACGATTACGCTTTCTGTATTAACATTAACAGTATATTTCCTCTTAGATCCTCTCCATTCTGTAGTAGATATTTGACCTTCTCCACTTAATATTTTTGCACTTGGTTTCCAATCTGCAAATTCAGAATAGGTAAAAGTTTTTGCTAAGTTCTCGTTGGCGGTGCTAGTGGTTTGGGTGAATGCCTCGTAGTCTATATTATTCTTATGAAAGTAATCAGCTGGTTTTACTTTGAGCACGGTAATTAATTGGATAAATACAACCGAGAGTAAAATAAACTTAGTTATTTTATTTCCTCTTTCAAAAACAAATGCAGCTATTGGTAAAACTAATATTCCAATGAACATAGTCAGTCTCCACGGGAATTGGATGAAGTTAACTAGTGGCAATATCCTCCAAAGAGGAATAGTAATATGAAGTTGTAATAGCAAAAGTATTAACGATGCAATTAAAAATAATTTAATTTTATTAAATTGATTTTGTTTATTTTCTATTTTCTTTTTTAATAATATAAAGGCAAAGACTAATATGGATATTTGAGCTAATCCAATATTGAATGATAAAGAATCAATAGATCCAACTTTAGAAAAACCAAACTCTAGCGGAGAAAATAAGAGTTGAGAAAGTGTTGGAAAATGATCAACATAATTTTTACTAAGCTCAGCATTATCTAAGACCACTAAATTTTTTTCAAATACTGCTGGGAGCCAAAACCAAAGTGTACTAATAATTCCTAGAATAAAACTTAAAATTAAAGAGAATTGTTTTAGTATTTCTTTTTTATATTTTATTAAAGAGTAAATAATTAAAATTGGAGTTCCAAAAAGCACTGCAATATTGTGTGATAAAAAGAACATAATCCAAATTAATGTTTGTCCTAAAAATTTAATACTATTTTTACCAAGATGATTTTTGACGGGATTTTCTATGGTATAAAAAAGCCATGGAAGTAAACAAAAAGACATTACTTCACCAATATTTCCTCTGTATGATAATGCATTAATTAAGTATGGAGTTAATGCAAAGATAGAGGAAGCAAACATCCTTGAACGTTTATCAAAACTTAAACTTTCAAGCCACTTATTTACTCCAAATAATCCTGCTAGGACAAAACTAAAAACAATGATTTTAAATGTTAATTCATAATTAACTTTTAAGAAACTGAAGGGTAGTGAAATAATATTAGCTAAAGGATAGTTATAGTTAAAAACTGGATATCCATAGTGGTTAAGTAGGTTAGGAGCAAAGCGAGGAGGGAATTGTCCTTCTCTAATTGCTACCTTATAGTTTGCAAATCTAGCTAAGTGATTTTCACCATCGTGAGTATAGGGAAAGCTATTACTAAGATATGGTTTAAATGAAATTAAGGCGAGAATAATGAGAAAAAAAATCATTTTAACTCAGTCCATAAATGATAAACATAACGGAGGCCAAGAAAAAGAATCCAGTCATTAATAGTGGTTTGTCACTGGTTAAAACTTTTTCTGGGGATTCTCCTTGGTTGCTCTCATAGACTAACTGAAGATATCTCATTACCCCAAAAATAACTAAAGGGACAGTTGCCATTAGTAGCTTTGTAGATTGGAAAGAACGAGGTAGCCAGCCATAGAGTCCAAGTAAGCTTTCTGGAGGATGAATAGATTCATTTTGAAAAGTAAATAAAGCATAGGTAAGCCAGGTCGCATTAGCAAACATACCAGTGTACTGATCAAGTAATCTTTGGGAATATCTTTTGAGAGTTTTTCTGGTGCTACCTAGGTCACTATAGCCTTGTAGTAGAGTTCTTTCAGATTGTCTTTTCCCAACAGCTAAAAAGAGGGAAGCTGACACAACAGTCAATAAAAACCAAACACTCATATGTAAGTTAACTACAACAGCTCCAGCATAAATTCTAATCAAAAATCCAGTTGCAATTGAAACGACATCTAAGATAGCAATATGCTTTGTATATTTTGCATAAAGTATTTGTAATAAGAAGTAGGCAAAGAGTAGAAACTTAAAGAAATCTGATAGCCAAAAAGAAGTAAAGAAAACTATTACAATTAAAGTAATGGCTGTAAAAATTGCGATTGGAACTGATAGTTTTCCTGAAGCAATTGGTCTTTTCTTTTTGAAGGGGTGTTTTCTATCAGAGTCTGCATCAATAATATCATTGATAATATAGATACTTGAAGCAAGCAGAGAGAAAATAACAAAAGCAGTTGTAACTGTTTGAAAATACGAAGGAGCATCACTGGGATTATAAAAGAAGAAACCAGAGAAAATTAAAGCGGCATACAATGCAAAATTTTTCATCCACTGTCTAGGTCTAGCAGTGCGAAGGATTAGGATTGGGAGCGTGTTTTTAATTTTGTCCATATTAAGAATCCAAATACAATGGAAGTTACTACGACCATTGTAATCACCTTTGCGGTAGTATTCAAATACAAAGAGAGGATTCCAAGACTAAGACTGGTGAGCCAGTAGAAAACAGCAATTCTTCTTCTGCCCCAACCATAGACGTCCAGTAATTTATGATGGAGATGTCCACGATCACCCCAGATAGGTGATTTACCAGCAATGATACGACGACTAATAGTAAAAATGGCATCTGCAGTGGGAATTGCTAATACCATAAGTGTTGTGGCAAGTTTGGCTCCAGAAAGAATCGCTAAGACTGAAAGAAAATAACCTGCTAAAGATCCAGCTCCATAACCAGGTAATATTTTTTGTGGATAGAAGTTCCAAAATAGTAGTCCGGCAAAGGAACCAGCTACGATAAAGCTTAAGTAAGCTGTATTAAATTGTGTAGGGTCATCTATAAAACGATAAGAAAGAATTCCAATAAAGACTAAGGCGATACTGACAAAGCCAGGCATTTGTCCATCAACTCCTTTAGACCAATTAACAATATTCATATTCCACAGAATAAAAAAGAGTGCAAATAAATCAGCGAGTATCCAGACTGTTCTAGTTTTACCAAATAATTCAAAAGCTATCTGAGGTTGATTCAGATGGATGACACCTGTTCCAAAAGGGTTACTAATGTAAGCGATCCCAATCCCTGAACCAACTACAATTAGTCCGGCTGTAATTCCAGCGATAATACGCCACTTAGGATGTATGTCATAAACATCATCAAGGAATCCAACTACTGTTAGCACTAAAGCACCAAGTAATATTCCAATAAGATATTTATCAAAGTTTAAAAATAGTAGAGCAGCGATTAATACAGAAAAGAAGATAACAAGACCACCACCACGAGGAACAGCTTTCTTATGTGTTTTCTTGGCGTGTTTTTCTTTGTTAGGATCATCTAACCATTTTCTTTTTGTATAAAATCGAATGATTAAGGGAGTGATTAGAAAAGCTAGAAAAGTTGTGGCCAAAAATACAAACATGTCAATATATTCAGTATACCATTTTTGCCTTTTTACTAATCTTTTATAATTTTATTTTTGGTAGCTTTTTTAAGATAAAGTGCATACTCATTCAAAATTTTGCCTACAACATTTCCTACATCGGTCAGTGAGAAAAGAGGCAGAGCAGAAACACCTGTATTATATAGTCCATTATTTGGATCATCACTGAGTTTTTGTAGCTTATCTAAATTTGGATGTTGTTTCTCACCGTAAACACAGAGGAATTGAGTAAAGACTGGGCTATCTTTCATCTTAGTTAGAGCTTTCTTTGTTTCTGCAATGTCTTGACCACTTCCAGTTGTAATAAAGAGAATTAGAACAGGATCATGAGCTTCTGTAAGATGTCCATGATAGTGCTGGTGTATTTCTCTTAAGACTGGAGCATATTGTACTTTTCCATTAGTATGGCGACCGACTACTTTTTCAATATAATGATCAGCATTTCTTCTAGTTAGTAATTTCTGTGGATGATGTACTGAATCATCTTTTGTGATGTAGACAGGGATGTGCTCATCATCATCAAGGATAAAGCCTAAAGCAACAGTTTGCTTAAAGACTAAATCTAACCATTTATTTGCAAATAGTTTATCTGTTTTATCCATCTCTTCAGACTGATCAATCACAATCACTACTTGTTGGTCTTCTCTAATTAAATGTTCATTAATCTGTGTCTTTAACTTTTGGGTAACAGAATCTGTAGATAGGTCATCCTTCCCAATAATAGAACCAATCTTTTCATGAATACCAGACCACCAGAAAACTAGGGCACCAAGTCCTAAAATATTAAGGACCAGAGTAATTTGTTGTGCAGGACTATTTGCCAGTGTATTTGCAATCCAGTTAAGACTTCTAAAAACAAAACTGTTAACAGCATAGTCAGCACCATACCCAAGTGCTTGAGCAGAGAACCATGCCCCACCAAAGTAGTAAACAATTGAGAGAGCTAGCCCTGAGATGGTAAAGATAGTCAAAAGAGATTTTTTATTTGTCTTTACAATATTGTGGGCATATAAACCAAGGAAAGCCCAAATCATCATCCCCTGAGTCCAAGAAAGGAAGGTTAGGAGTCTAATTGCTGGGTGAAGAGGAATAAAAGTTATTTCTCCATGGCTGGCAATTTCTGCATAAGTAAGGAGAATTGTTTGTCCAATTGCAGACATCCAACCATCAATAATATTAGATCCAACCAGTAATAAGGCATTAATGTATGGTCCAGCAGCAAAGGCCACAAATGCTTCTGGAGCAGAAGTAAGACCAGCAGTTCCAAAAAGAGCTGCTTCAGCATCACTCATCTTAATTTGAACAGCTAAGAACTGTGTAGCCATAACAAGAGCAAACATCGCAACAGTCATTGCAACTGTAATTTGAACAGCGTTCAGAACAACATAGTTTCTATTTACTCCACCAAAACCACCACGTTTTTCCATTATCTTTCTATCTACACTATCAATATCTTTATTCCATGGATTAAAAGTAATGATATTGAAGCAAGCCCTGGCAACCCAGGTAATAATTTTAGAATAAGGATTGTTTTTACCTTTTTTCTTTGTTGGTTCTGGCATATCACCATTAGCTTCAGCCTCTGCTTTTTCTGCATTCTTAAACATTGGAATTAAGAAAGATAGCATTCCCCAAACAAAGATAGTTCCAGTGATACCCATTAAGATAATTTCAAGTAATGTATATTTTAGATCCAAACCAAAGAAGAATTGTTGACCATAGAGAAGCCATTGCATGAACATTGGGACATGGAGTTGTTTTGTTTCCATGTTGGCATATTTTCTTTTTAAGAACCAAACAATCAAAATAATCATTGGGAAAATACTAGAGTTCCATGGACCAGAAGCATCGGAGGTAAGCATACCGACAAGTCCATATTGTTCTAATTCTCCTGTTCCAGAAAAGTGAGCCATTTGTTGAACAATTTCTACAATGACAGTGGCACCTTCTGCAGAAGAGGTGGCAATAGCCCCAATAAATTGGACAGCAGCAAAACCAAGTGCAGTCATTCCGGCACTAATAGCAGCCAGACGTTTAAATCTTTCCAAACCAAATTCACCAGTTACAACATCCATAATCTTTAGAGCAATTGGAACAACAATGAGCAGCAATAATGCATCAAAAACATAAACACCATTCTTACCTAAGACATTTGTAATGAAGTGAAGATTTGCAGAGGCATCATTATAAAAAAGTGAGATATAGGAAATAAAAATCATCAACAAAAGTAAGATGGGGTAGAGTAGAACTCTAAGAATTGGGTTTTGTGATTTTGTTGTGTCCATAACTATATTCTACCTTGAAGTAGACTAGGCGCAAAGGGAGTTTATATAAATAAAATTAGACCTATAATATTGACATCTAAGTGATTTTTTGCTATAATCAGGGTTCAACCGCAGATTTCACTTGGAAATAAAGAAAATGTTTAACATTGAGTTTTTTCTGATTATAGTAGTTATTCTAATGGTCACGGTTTTATGGCTCATGCGTATGTTAGAGTCAAAAAAAAACCATGATTATGGAATAGAAAAAAAATGGTCTGAAATACCTTGGGAATATAAACAATCAATAAGTGTTTTATTTTTCCTTTGGATTGTCGGA
Organism: Minisyncoccota bacterium; assembly: GCA_029881675.1. GTDB lineage: Bacteria > Patescibacteriota > Microgenomatia > UBA1400 > PJMF01 > JAHDXH01. Next base: position 14,502 of record JAOUMD010000013.1, read on the forward strand.
ATAGGCTTCTTGTTTTATGAAGTCAACACATTGTTTCAAATTGTTTAACGATGTAAATTCAAACGCCGGTGTTTCATAGCCGGCGTTTCTGTATTTAATACCCAAATTAAGAGGAAGAAATTAAACTCTTCCCCTCAACATCATCGCATCAATGACACTCTTTACAGCATTCATATAAGTAGCCATTCTGCCTGTAGTTTTATGCTTCTTTAACATCTCCCACATACTGTCAAAGGCTTTATCCATCAATGGTTGTAGCTTTGCTACTACTTCATCTCTAGTCCAGTAATATCCTTGAAGATTTTGGGCCCATTCAAAATATGAAACAGTCACTCCACCAGCATTAGCTAAAACATCGGGAATAACAAGAACTTTATTTTTCTTTAAGATCTCATCAGCCTCTGGAGTAATAGGACCATTAGCCATTTCAATAATAGCTTTGGCTTTTATTTTTCCTGCATTATCTTTATTTATCACATTCTCTAAAGCAGAAGGAACAAGGATATCAACGTCAAGCTCTAAGAGTTCTTCATTAGTGATACTTTTTCCATTACTGACATTACATTTACCATCTACACAAAGACAGGTTTCTAAACCACCTTTTTTCTTTTTACATTCCATTGTTTGTTCTGGATCTAAGCCATCTTCAACATAGATACCACCTTTACTGCCAGAAACTGCGACAACTTTGTAGCCTAATTGATCTGCATGGTGTGCAAACCAGTAGCCAACATTTCCAAATCCTTGGATAGCAATTGTGATGTCTCTTTTTCTGTCATAGCCTAATTCTTTGGCTAGTTTTTCTAAGATAAAGACACCACCAAGACCAGTTGCTTCATCTCTTCCTTGTGAACCACCAATCATGATTGGTTTTCCAGTGAAGGTTGCAGCTAAGTTCTCGCTAGCTCTTCTGTCTAAACTTACAGTGTTTTCTAATTCATCAACCATCCAAGCCATAATTTGGCCGTTGGTATTTACATCAGGAGCAGGAATATCTACCCATGGCCCAATCTTGTCTGAAAGAAAAGCCGCATATGCTCTTGAAAGTCTTTGTAGTTCTCCTTCTGAAAGTTCCCTTGGGTTTACAATAACTCCACCTTTACCTCCACCATATGGAATACCAGTTACAGCACATTTCCATGTCATCCAAGTGGAGAGAGCTTTTACTTCGTCAGCACTAACATTTTGATGGAATCTAATTCCACCTTTGAACGGTCCACGTGCATTATTGTGTTGGGATCTATAAGCTTTAAATTTATTTGTTTTACCATTGTCCATTCTGACTTCTAGTTCTGTCTCAAAGAAGTTTTGTGGAGTTTGCAACATCTTTATTGCGGCTTTAAATCTTTTCTTATCTTTGTATGAAGGTTCTAAAAGCTTAGCAACTTTATTTAATTGTTTGATTGAGTTTTTATGTGGGTTTGACATATTTTTTCTTTTTTATGCCCCTGAGGGTATATTTTGTTTCTTAAATAAGTAAGTTTAGATTATTTAAGACAGCAAAAACTAACTACTAATATAGCTAAATCTAAGTTATGACAGGTTATTTACCTTATATATTACGGGTTTTAGTACGGGCTATTTAATTATTATTCTTGGCTCTCGTACCACCTTTCTGCATCAATAGAAGCCATTGCTCCTGCTCCGGCGGCTACAATCGCTTGTTTATAGCGGGTGTCTACTTGGTCACCAGCAGCAAAGACTCCTTCAACACTGGTCATAGTTGGATAAGTGACTGAGCCACTTTCATCAAGGTTATTATTTGCCATCTCAACACCAAGTTTGGTTGGGCTTTGACGGGTCACAATATATCCATGACTGTCTAGTTGAATTTGATCTTTAAAGATCTTTGTAACAGGTTTATGACCAATAGCCATAAAGACTCCATCAGTTGGGACATCAGTGGTCTCATTAGTCTTATTATTAAAAATCTTGGCTGCAGTTACTTTATCGTCGCCAATCACTTCTTTGAGTTCACTGTTCCAGAGAACCTTGATTTTAGGATTATTTAAGACTCTTTCTTGCATGACTTTACTAGCTTTGAAAGAATCTCTACGATGAACAATGGTGACTGATTTGGCAAATTTAGATAAAGCCATGGAGTCTTCCATAGCAGAGTCACCTCCACCAACAACAACTGTATCTTTATCTTTATAAAAAGCAGCATCACAGACAGCACAGACACTTACTCCACGGCCAAAGAATTGATCTTCGCCAGGAACATGGAGTCTAATCGCTTCTGAACCAGTTGTAATAACTACAGTATCAGCTGTAAATTCTGGTTCTGTTGCTTTGATTTTATTTAGATGATCCATATATCCCTGATCATCTAGTTTGATCATTTCTTCATAGGGGAGACCAGCGTCTCCAGTCCACAATTTAAATGGTCTCTGGCTAAAATCTACTGCTGTAATGTATTTATACTCAATCTTTGTCCCAAACTTAGTAGCTTGAGTATGAGAATTAATCATTAAGTCAGGGCCTTTAACTCCATCAGGAAATCCAGCATAGTTTTCTACGTCACTAGTGAACATTAGTTGTCCACCAGACTTCAGTCCCGCAAACATGACTGGTTCTAGCATTGCTCTAGAAACATAGATTGCACAGCTTGCTCCAGCTGGTCCTGCACCAATAATTGCGACCTTAGTATGATTCATTAATCTCCCCTATATTTATGTCTATTTTCTAATTATTCGTTGATTGCTTGATCAATCATTTCCTTGTAGCCTTCTTCTCCTGGGAAGCCGATCTTACGATCAATTTCTTCTCCATCCTTTATTATTACTACAGTAGGAATGCTCATCACGCCATAGTCTTTTGCGACTTTGTTTTCATCAACGTTGACTTTAGCAATGACAGCTTTATCTTTATATTCTTCTGCAAGCTTATCTACAATTGGAGCAGCCATTTTACATGGTCCACACCATTCTGCATAAAAGTCTACAAAGACAGGCATCTTATCTTCTTTTGCCTTGTCAATAATTTCTTGAAAGTTGTCATCGTTTAAATGTAGTGCTGACATAATTTTCCTTGTTTTAATTAATATTTAAAGATCTCTTTTAATATATTTTCTAGATCTTCGGTGCGACGTTGTTTGGAACAGATGCTGGCCTCATCAGTCAAAAGTTCTCTAGCGATACTAGAAAGTGAATTTCTAGCAGCAATAATCTGACGGACAACATCAACGCACTGTCTATCATCTTCATACATTCTAGTGATGCCGTCAAGTTGTCCTTTGACACGGTTCATTTTGGTAATAATTGGGTCTGTAGCCATGAAATAAATATACCCCTAGGGGGTATGACTGTCAACACTTAAAATATTCTGATAATATGTACTTATGTCCAAAGTTTATATCTCTAAAATAAAAAAAGATTTATCAATTAAAGATAAAGAAGAAGCTGTAAGAAAAGTTTTACTAGAGTCTACCCAAAATCTCAAGTGGCTTACCAATGGTCAAACAGTTCTTCTCAAACCTGCTCTTAACTCTCCAGATCCATATCCAGCTACAACTAGCCCTGTATCAGTTAGAGTAGTCACGCAAGTTTTAGAAGAAAGAGGAGCCAAGGTTATCATTGGAGACCAATCAGGAATTGGTCATGTTGTCCATGATAGTAGAGGGGTAGGCAAAGGGAATAGTCAGGATAACTTTGTAAAGTCTGGTATGGCAGGAGAATATAAAGATAGATTTATTGCTTTTGAACAACGAGGTTGGGAAGAAGGATTCTTCCATTATCAGTCAGATAAGTTAAAGCATTGGGATGATGGTTTTTTTGTCACAAACACAATTAAAGAAGTAGACCACATCATTGGTTTACCCAGAGTTAGCACTCATTCACAAGCAGGAGTGACTTTGGGGTACAAGAATTGGGTCGGGATACTTAGAGAAGATTCGAGAATGGAGTTTCATGCTGATGGTCCATTTGGAACTGCAATGATGGCATTAGCTAGAAATCTAAAGTTAGATAAAAAGTTTCAAAACCAAGGTGCTTTCTGGGAAAAAATTATTGAAATTAGTCATGTCATAGAAGATAAACACAGAATAAATCTTTTTTATGCAGATAAAGTCCAGGCAACAATGGGGCCAGATGCTCATAGAAGCACAGGTATGAAAGCTAAAGTAGTAGAACCAGAAGAAGGCATAGTCTTTGCTAGTACAAACCAACTAGCAGCAGAGTATGTGGCAATAGAGTTTCTTACTCAGCTATACAAAGGGGTAGGAATGGCAGATAAGCTAAAACAAAAAGCCTTAGTGAGAATGAATGGACAGATGAAAGAACTAGGTACCTATGATATTTGGGATAATAATTTTCTTAAAGCAGCTCTTAAATTAGGCATGGGGGATAAAGAAGTGGAGAAGGTTTACCTATAGATGCAAAAAGACGCACCAGCTGGCGCGTCTCAATGTATTGATTGTTGACTGTTTTAAATCTTAACCATGCAGGCAGGATTGTTCATCAAGTTCACATTTTACTGCAACTTGTTTAATGAAGTCATACATCCCGACATCTGGAATTAACCCGCTATCACCTAATTCGTAAATAGCATTTGAGATAAGACTTTTACCAAGTGTACGAACTAGTTGTTCAAGCACAATGATGGCACGTTCTTTCCCAAAGTTTACCCAGAGGTCATAAACTGCCCCTATGACCAATTTATAACCTATGGTCTGTGGGTTTGTGACTACATCAGTGTGCGTTGCAAGCAGGCAGTTTGCAAACCGGCTTGCGTCCATGGTCTTTGCCTCGTTGCGTAGTTCATTCTGCAATTGGGCATTACTATGATGTATAAAAATCCATTGTGACATATTGTTCTCCAACTTCATCAGTATATTTAATCAGTCATTTCCCGTTGCCAGGAAGTGTAAATTGTATCATAAAACCGTCTAAAAGTACACATTTAATAAGTATTGAGTATTTACAAATACATAGTTATGGGATATATTGATAGTGCAGTTTTAATTGTTTTTTTAAGTTTAATAAGGAAGTTACACAATGGCTACAGATAAATATGGAAGTTGTACATGGAGCAATCAGTGGAATTGTGGATGGTTAACTAATCCACAAAAAAAGGGGAAACAAATTTTATGCAGATTTAAAAATGCATATAAACTCAAAGTCATTTGCCCCAACTGATTATGAAATTATTACACCCGCAAGAAAGTCTGGGTTTATAGTTTCCAGAGAGGTACAAATTCCTGAAGATGTATACTTAGAATTATCTCAGAAAGAATAATTTAAGTAACTTCAATCATCAACTTAGCCCCCAGAACATCGGGGGCTTTTTGTATTGTTATAATCACCCTATGAACAAAGAAAAAAGATCATTAGAACAACAAGCTATTGAGGATGCTAAAGCAAAGTATCTCAGAGAAATATCAGAAAAAGCAGAAAGAGTAAAACGAGAGATTGAAGCAGACAAGTTAATGTTACAAAACAGCTTTTCTAGAGAGGATGATGCCAATATTGCAGAGCAAGAGGGTATAGAACCATATCCTTTGTCTATCTTTGGAACAAGTGAATTAATTGGAGATAATAGTAAAGCAGGTGCATACTTTAAATTAACTATTCAAACTGAGTTACTTCTTCCTGATCTACAAGAGAGGTTTGGACATGTTGAAGCCTCTAATGTTGAGTTTGATATCTGGGCATTAAATAGCTTAAAAGATGAGAATAAGAGAACGAAGATCTTGGTTACAATTGCCCAGTGGGAGAAACAAACGGGTCTTAAGGTTAGGTTTGAGGGAGTGGTAGGGAAGTAATTATGTTTAAGGTTTTTATTAGCAAATTATTGACTGAATACCTTTCTTTTCTTACAATTCGCTAAATCGAAGGATATCTATGGAGATTAGAAAATGTCAGGCTACACCTGGGTAACTAATCTGAAAGATGGCTTAATACTTTTCTTAATAGGGATTATTCTCTACTTAATAGGAAAGTATTGTTTAGGCTTAGTAGGTGGCTTTGGAGAGATTGTATTAGTCATATGTGCAGGTGAAATTTATCTTGCTTTTTTGACTTTAGTACTAATCGCCATAACTACCATGGGCTTTATTATGGCATTATCTGGATTCTCTGAGATTACAAAAGCATTACTTCGGAGAATGATTGGGGATCGTAAGTATTATGATTCTCTATGGATTATCACTGAAGAAAGTAAAGCAGAAAGGCTCTAGTTCATACCTGGAGCTTTTTACTTTTTATTATCCTATAACATTGACAAATTTGATATATTTTGTTATAATTAAAGGGATTATTCGATACAGATGAGGTAAGGTTATCATGGAAAAGTATAGCTATAAGTCAGTCACCAACAAACGTTGGATTGACGTATACGTAGTTATCACAGATGAAGCAGTTGTTTTACTGAACAAGAAGTTGGAAGAAGTCAAGCACATGTCCCGTGCAAATTGGGATGTAAAAGTGGTTGAAATGACTGTGATGGAAGGCTGGGGCTACAAAGGCTACTAGTCAGAATAATTACAAACATAAAGCGGAGGGTAACTTTACTCTCCGCTTTTTCATGCCTAAAAGTATTAGATAAATATAAAAAGATCTATTACTAAGTCTTTAATTATACTTGTGACCCCAACAAGTGCTTACACGAACTAGAGAGTGGGTGGAGTGGTTTTTGTTTTCTCTAGTCATTATTTAAGATTTACCTAAAGGTTTGTGGAACATAGCTAAAATAAAACAAAAACCTCCATTATGATAACTGGAGGTTAGTGTTGTTGCGTATTGTTTATACTTTTTCAAACCGATGGATCATGTCAAAGTAAAGTATTTCCCATGGACCATACTGGATGTGATTCATTGGCTTTATTATGTATGGATATAGATTTTTCGTTGGAGGCTTCCAATCGTGAACATCTAAATCCCATCCATACCGATGACGAATCTCAATTACATTTGGAGTAATTAGGACACGGTCTGGATCAGCACAGACCTCGCCACCATTAAAACTGGTTGAAATAAAGGCAACTGCCCCTCCTCCATTATGTATTGAAAAATTCAATCCTTCACAATCTGATCCAACCTGATTTTTCACTTGTTTAACTGTAAACAATGACGACTGAGTGAGAACATCAGTAGTTCCTTCTGAAGTGTTACTATCAATAAAGTGCATTGTTAACTTCCATTGATTAGTAGCCTTCGGAAGGTCTGGAAGTAAAAGATCAGAAATGATCTTATGAACTTTTTCTATATCGTCCTCAGTGACTGGACCGTTCCATAACACTTGATTATTCAACTTAGTTCTCCTTTGATTGTCGTATAAACCTAGAAGATTATATCATTATGGGACTAAATTTAATATGGGATTTAAATAAATAGTAAAAAAAGCTATTAAAATATGCTTACAAATATAAAAAAAAGACCTATTACTAAGTCTTCTTTACTCTGGCGACCCCAACCGGACTCGAACCGGTGATCTTTTCCGTGACAGGGAAATATGTTAACCAACTACACCATAGGGCCATTGTTAGACTAGTATTATACAAATATTAAGCGCTTTTGCCAAGTTGTATTTGTTGATGGTCAGCGATGCTCCAATTTTTCAATCTATTCTCTTGTTTACTCTTCTTAAATTGCTTATACCAGATGTAACTATATCCAAAAGTAATGTCACTAAGAAGAGTATTTCTATAGAAAGGTAGAGCAGCAATATAACAAGCAGCCAAACCTGCGTATGTATGTGGATACCAGAAGTACCAAGAACCTAAGTTAGATAGGATAAAGAATGATAAAGATGCTAGAGGTAAGAAGAGAGCTTGCTTGGTTGGATTATTCTTAGCTAGTTTACCTAATAAGTAGTAAGCAAGGAATCCGGCATAGGTAAAGATGTTTCCTTTGTAGAATCCTCCAACAAGAAGGTCAAAGAAAAAGATTGAAGCAAAATAAATATAAATATTATTACTAAAGAAGCCAAAGCTTCCTAGAGGACTAAAATTAGCTGGGAGGAAGCCTAGTCTTGAAATAAAGACCGCAATAGCTCCTAATGATTCTTTAAAATTCGATTTTTTCATAGATAAATTGAACCGTGTCTCCTTCTTCTAGAACAGTGACATCTGCTCCAGCTTGGGCTTTTTCTCCATTGAGGTGGAAGGCCCAGAAGCTCTCATTGTTTCCAGCAATTTCATTGATGCTTTCAACAAAGGTTCCGAAATCATACTCAGTATATTCAACTTTTTCAACATTTCCTAAGAGTAACTCGAAGGCTGTCTGTCCACTAACTGTGGCTTCAAATGAGTATGTTTCTACAATAATTGTTTCAGTAGTAGGTGAAGCTGTAGGCAGGGGTGAAACTTCAATAAAGGCAGCTTCACCATTTGTGATCTCAGGCTTTGGTTTAGAGAGAATTCTCTCAAGACCACCATTGTTAATTAGGGAGTTCCCAAAGCCTAATACAGCGGTAGTAAGGCCAATAATCAACAGTATTTTGTTTGATCCTGATTTCATAAGAGTATTGATTCTATCACAGCTATGCTACTATGGAATTATGAATTTACCTTTACATAAAACAATGACAAATCAGCAAATAGCGGAAGTGATGGAGTTCATTTCTGAGGTGATTAGTCTTGATAAAAAGAATATATTTAGAGTTAAAGCATATCAGGAAGCTGCAGAGACAATTGCTCAGTGGAATGAACAATTAATAGATATATATAAAGAACATACTAAAGAAGAAGCAGCTAAAATCTATGACAACATCCCTGGCATTGGTGAGAGCATCACCAAGAAATTAATTGAACTCTTTTCTACTGGGGACATTAAGGCCTTTCAAAAATATGTGGTAGACCTTCCTGACGGAATGTTTAGTCTGTGCCAAGTTAATGGGATTGGGGCAAAGCGAGCATATAAGCTATGTCAGAAGTTTCCTATGAAGGAAGCTAATGCTTTAGAAAGGGTCATGGAGTTGGCTTCTCAGGGCAAGATCAGAGACTTAGAAGGTTTTGGTGAGAAGAGTGAACAAGATCTAATTCTAGCCATCAGAGATCATCAAACCACAGGCAGAATGCCATATGATATAGCCAAGAAGTTGGCAGACCAGGTGGTAGAGAAGTTAAATGAATGTAAAAGTATCACTAAGGTAGAAGTCTTAGGTTCTTTGAGGAGACACCATACTAGTATTGGGGATGTTGATCTTGGTATTGCTACAGATGATATTAAGGATACTAGTCAATGTATTAAAAAATTAGATATTGCCAAAAGAGTCGTAGTATCTGGAGAAGGCTTAATTAGAATTATTCTCAATTCAGGACAACAGGTAGATATAAAGATATCAGCAGAGGATGAATGGGGGAGCTTCTTACAGCATTTCACTGGCAGTAAGGAACATAATATTATGTTGAGGAGATATGCCCTTAAAAAAGGCCTCTCATTGTCTGAGCATGGCATTTTGAATAAGAAGACTGGTGAGATGAAGAAATACAAGACAGAATCAGCTTTTTATAAAGCATTAGGAATGAAGTTAGTTCCACCTAATGAACGTATGGGTGGTGATGAAATAGAAAGGTATCAACTATGAAATTATATTTACTAACTCTAGCCGTTTTCTTATCTATAGATATGGTCTGGTTAACCACTATTGCCAAAAGTTTCTATCAGAAACAAATCGGCTATTTAATGACTCCTAATGTTAACTTCCTTGCAGCATTTATCTTTTATCTTATCTTTGTAGTTGGTTTAGTATTTTTTGTCATTTCTCCATCATTAGAAAAGAAGTCATTAATGACTGCAATATTAACTGGAGCACTATTTGGTTTAATCACTTATGCAACCTATGACTTAACAAATCTTGCGACAGTCAAAGATTGGCCATTATTGGTTACAATTGTTGATTTAATTTGGGGAACTGTATTAGCAGCTTCAGTATCTGCCATTACTTATTTAATTGCTACTAAGTTTGGAATTAAACTCTAGCTTACATCTTCCTAGAATCATAAGCCCAGTGTAATAAAGCTTGTCTTTGTTTTGGTCTACAACTTAAATCTCCTGCTAAACAATTCTTTTTAATCTGTCCAATGTGTCTGACCATTGCTTTCCATCTTTTGATTTGTCTTAGATCATCATCACTTCTTCTACCCATGTAATAACGACAATACCATTCAAACCAACCACGAGGGTCTTGAGGATTAATCCAACCCTTCTTCTGCCAATAAGACAACGGTTGGCTAGCATCTACCTGAAAGAAGTTTAGTTGAGGATCCTTTTTATCACTCATTTTTGCTTTTTTAAACCAAGCTTTAGGAAATTCATTACTAGTTGGACTTAAATATTTACCACCAAAGACGCCCATTTCTAGCATCTGTTGGGGAGACAATTCAGGCTTGAATTCAGGATCAAATTCTTTACCGATTGGTTTTGTTAGAAAATAAGTATATTTTTCTTGGAAGACATCTTTGACAATTACCTTTTTGTGCATAGCTAAATTATACACAGGTTCACGAAACTGCTATATTTAATGTATGAAGATAAAGAACATATTCCTATTAATTGGCTCCATTTTTATTTCTCAACTGGCAGGCATTATCGGGGCATTTGCAACTGTCTCATCAGTTTCTAGCTGGTACATTACTCTGAATAAACCATTTTTTAATCCACCAAGCTGGGTGTTTGGTCCTGTTTGGACAACTTTATATACGATGATGGGGATAGCTTTCTTCCTTATTTTATTAAAGAAATTTGAAAAGAAGACCAAAAAGAAAAAGAAATATAAAAACCTAGATTATTCAATAAAGTTATTCTTAATTCACTTAGTCTTTAATACTGCTTGGTCCTTAGTATTCTTTGGAGCCAAGAGCTTAGGTCTAGCCTTGGTTATAATCCTAGTTCTATGGGCAATGATTGTTTGTCTGATTAAGAACTTTTATAAAATAAATAAGTGGGCAGCATATCTCCTGGTCCCATATTTACTGTGGGTTAGTTTTGCCACCTTACTTAATCTCTCAATATTTATTTTAAATATTTAGTTTAACTAGTTCTAACATTAAGCTTGCGTGGCTTTGTATGTTCTGACTTTTTAAATTTTACAGTTAATACTCCATCTTTAACCATTGCATCAGGTTCTACATTATTATCTAAAACACTAGGTACAGCTACCTTGTATGAATAGTTCCATGATGATTTACTATAGTGTTTCTTTTCTTTGTCATCTTTCTCTTCAACTGCTTCAGCCTTAATCCAGAGCACTCCTTTTTCAAAAGTTAAATCAACTTTGTCAGAAGGGACTCCTGCGACATTGGCTTTTACAACAACTTCATCATAAGTCTCATAGACATCTAAGTTACTAGCAGCAGAAGTTAATGGAGACATCAGTTCATCATCCCAAAAGTCTGGCCAGTTAGCCAAAGGGCTGTAAAGAGGGTTGTATTTCATCAATGACATATCTATTCCTTTCTAGTTACTTTTTACTATGTCAGCTTTAATATTATTTTGTTCCTTTTTGAAGATAGTGTCAATAATTGCTTTGACAAAATGAGTGGACTTGGCAGGTTTAAGTACTATTTCATGAAATAGTTAATATCTAAAAAAGGATAATTTAAGGAGAATATATTTAAATGTTTTTTATTTTTCTAAGTAAAATCGACACCTTTATCATTTAAAGGCTATAATATAAAATACGCTATGGAGTTACAGTTAGAATTACCCCCACAAGTAGATTTTATTTTAGATACTTTAGAGTCAGCCGGCTATGAAGCATATATTGTTGGAGGTGCTGTCAGAGACCTATTGATGAAGAGAAGTAGTAACTATGACTATGACTTTACTACAGATGCTACTCCAGAAAAAATCCTAGAACTTTTCCCTGATGCTTTTTATGAAAATAACTTTGGGACAGTCATGGTGACTCATACTGATCTTAATGAACAAATTGGTATTTCTCCAGAAGAAGATCTCAAATGGCAACACAGTAATTTACACACAGATACTCCAACTGCAGCCAAGTCAAAGTTAAGGCCATGGCAAGATAGGATTGTTGATATAGCTAGTGCAGAGAAGATTCACGAATCTTTGATTGAAGATGAATCACTCCAAGATTTAGATGAAGAACCCCAAAAGGATGAAAAAACTCCACAGCATCATATAGATTTATTCCCTAACTATGAAATTACCACTTTTAGATCTGATGGAGCATATCAAGATCACCGCAGACCAGAAGAAGTTACTTGGGGAAAGACACTCAAAGAAGATGTAGATAGAAGAGACTTTACTATTAATGCCCTTGCTTTAAAAAAGATAAGTAGTGACAAAGAAAAAAGAAATAATCAACATAAGTATGAAGTGATTGATTATCACAATGGTATTGAAGATCTCAAAGCAGAGAAGATCAAGACAGTTGGCGATCCTAACCTCAGATTCAAAGAAGATGCTTTGAGAATCCTTCGTGCAATTAGATTCTCCGTTCAACTTAATATGGAAATAGATGATGAGACATACCAAGCGATTGGTGATCATGCTCATCTCATTGAACATATCTCTTGGGAGAGAATTAGAGATGAGTTCCTTAAAATACTCGGTAGTGATTTTCCTGCTGAAGGCGTAGAAATACTGGATGAGACTCATCTCCTAGAATACATCATGCCAGAGCTCTTGGAAGGTAAAGGAGTCAAGCAAGGTGGACATCATATTACAGATGTTTGGACACATAGTCTTGATGCCCTGAGAGAAACTCCTAGTGTTGATCCAATTGTAAGATTAGCTACTCTAATGCATGACATTGCTAAGCCCAGAACCTATGCCCTCAAGAATGGAGATATTACTTTCTATAATCATGAAATTGTTGGTTCTAGAATGGCTAGTAAGATTGCCAAGAGACTTAGACTTTCTAAAAAGAATATCCAAAGAATCTTTATCCTCGTTAGACAACACATGTTCCACTACCAACAGCACAACACCGATGCTGCCATTAGACGCTTTATGCGTAAAGTGGGATTGGGTAACATTGATGATATTCTTGATCTGAGAGAAGGAGATAGATTAGGCTCTGGAGCCAAGAGAACTTCATGGAGACTAGAAGAAATGAAGCAAAGAATGATTCAGCAGTTGAATCAACCAATGGAAGTCAAAGATCTTAAAATAGATGGTAATGACCTGATGAAAGAATTTGATCTCAAACCAGGTAGAATTCTAGGAGATATTCTTAACCATCTCTTTGAATTGGTCCTAGAAGACCCAAAGCTTAATACCAAAGAAACACTCTTTAAATTATCTAAAAAATACCTAGAAAGCATCACTCTATGAACCCGATGACCTTCCATGACCAAGCCTATGAATTCTATTCTTGGAATTCACTTGGTGAAGATATCTTTGAACTAGCTAAGAAAATAATAAAATCAGGTAAGAAATATGATCGTATCATTGCTCTTGCCAAAGGTGGTTTAACTTTCTCACGCTCTCTGGTTGATTACTTAGATGTTCAAGACGTCTCTAGTATCCAAATCCAGTTCTATACCGGGATAGGTACCACTCATAAGACCCCAGTTATTACTCAATCACTGCCTGTTTCCATCAAAGATGAGAACATTCTCATTTTTGATGATATCGTAGACAAAGGGGAAACAATGAAGCTTGCTGTAGAATATCTCAAATTTCATGGAGCAAAAAGCATCTCTACATCAACTTTGATTGAAAAACCATGGAGTACATTCAAGAGTGATTTTGTGGCTAGAAGTAGTGAAGCATGGGTCATTTATCCTAATGAAATTAGAGAAACGATTGGAATTCTCAAAGAACTATGGGAAGAAAAGGGTGATTCACCAGACATAATTAAAGAAAATCTGGTAAAATTAGGCTTTAGTAGACCTGAGGTTGAACTTTTCCTTGATCTCAAGTAAAATACACTTCTTGATCTTAATCAATATTATACAAAAATTATATAACTGACATGGCACAATATTTAAAATTTAACGACAATACCAAGTTTAGCGTTGGGGACACAATTGCTGTACACCAAGAAATCACCGAAGGTGAAAAGAAAAGAACTCAGATCTTCCAAGGTTTAGTTATTTCTATTCAAGGTTCTGGTACAGGTAAATCATTTACTGTAAGAAAAGTCGGTGCTAATTCAATTGGTGTAGAAAAGATCTATCCTGTTAATGCTCCTTTTATCACTAAGATTGAAGTAAAGAGAGAAGGACAAGTTAGAAGAGCTAAACTATACTATCTAAGAGATAGAGTAGGTAAAGCTGCTACTAGAATTAAAGAAAAAGCTAACAATAAGACAGTTAAAGCAAAGAAGTAATATTCTTGCCACTATCTTATAATTAGATAGATGGCCCCATCGTCTATCGGTTAGGACATCAGGTTTTCATCCTGAAAAGCGGGGTTCGACTCCCCGTGGGGTCACAAGTGGAGTAAGAGAGAATAGAGAAGAATAAAAAACACCTGAGGGTGTTTTTTTTGTTTGAAAATTTTGTGAAGATGCTGATCGCATAGGTTTTACAATTAATGATATAGCATTCAAAAGGATAACTGCTAGTAAAAAAGCAGATGAGTGCTTTATAATGTTTTTAAGGTTGGGTTAATAATATTTATAATAGTTAAAGATGGATTTATATACATATTTCAGCAAATATAGTTCTAAAATGAATTATTTGGAAAAAGCATTTATTCAAGATGTTTTTTACCCAGATTACGGAGATAAAGGTTTAGACTTGATTATTCCTCAACATAAAATTTATAACGAGAGCACAGGAGAGAATTATTCATATGATTTTCTTTTAACAACAAAAAAAGCTAAGTATTTAATTGAGACTGATGGTTTATATTCCCATATTCAAGGAAAAGTTTCTAAAGAATATTTTAATAAACTTCAACGAAAATCTAATGAAATGAATCTTTATGGAATTCCTATTAGATTGGTATCGGAAAGTATTTTAAAAAGTCCTAAAGAAGGAAGGTATGATCTCAGGAGACAGTTAATTGCAGATGATGAGATGGTCAAGTTAAGACGAGGGCAGTCTGAGAATATACAACCACATGAAATACAACAAGAGGCTTTAGATGCTTTAAATGAATCACGTATTAGAGGAAATAAGAGGGGTTTAGTTTCAATAGCTACTGGAGTTGGGAAAACTTATCTTTCAGCATTTGATGTTAAGCAGATGAAATCAGAATCTATCTTATTTGTTGTTCATATTACTGAGGTAATTCGTCAAAGTAGGATTTCTTTTGAAGATGTTTTATATGATCGCATAGATGAAATGGGGTCTTATTTTGGAGGAAAAAAAGAAATATCAAAAAATATTATATTTGCCTCTATTCAGTCATTAAATAAAAAATCAAACTTAATTAATTTTCAAAGAGATCAATTTGATTACGTTATTATTGATGAGACACATCATGTGGCTGCGCCATCATATTCAAAGATATTTGATTATTTTACTCCAAAATTTTTTCTTGGATTGACAGCAACCCCAGATCGGATGGATAAAAAAGATATCCTTCCTTATTTTAATAATAATCTTGTTTATGAAATTGATCAGAAAACAGCGATAGAAAAAGGTGAGTTAGTCCCATATAAATATATTGGATTTAAAGACGATATAGACTATAGTGATATTCAGTGGAATGGATATAAATATAATGTTGAAGATTTAAATAAAGCTCTATTAATTGATAAAAGGGATAAACAAATTTTAGAAAAGTACAACGAATACTGTAATGGTAAAAAGACGATTGGGTTTTGCGTATCCATTGAGCATGCAGAATGGATGGCAAATACATTTAATAAAAATGGAATTAAATCTGTAGCAATACACTCAGCTGTAAAAGATGAGGATGGTAGTTCTGAGTTGAAAGGAAGTGAAAAAAGCATAAAAGACTTTAGAGAAGGGAGATACCAAGTAGCATTTGTTGTAAATATGTTTAATGAGGGTATTGATATTATTGATACAGAGTGTCTGTTGTTTTTAAGGCCAACGGAATCTCGTTCAATTTTTACCCAACAAATGGGGAGAGGATTGAGAATTTCACCCAATAAAGAAAATGTTATTATCCTTGATTTTATTGGTAACTATGAAACTGCAACTTTTATTACTGGTGGATTAGGGCTTAGTTCATTTGGAAAACTAGAACAGTGCGAAGGAGCAAATGGTGAAAAACTACTTTATCATTTTGATAATAACGGAAGTGAAGTTTTCTTTGAGGAAGAAGTCGTCCAATTATTAAAGGAACTTAAGTCAAAAGAGAGTAAGGAAGTAGACAATGATTTAATAGATGAAGAATGGTTGGACTATTCTAAATTTGTAAAACAATCATCCGTTGATAATTTATATTTTAAAAGTGGTAATCAAAATAAAAATATTCCAATTCA
>JAOUMD010000014.1 GCA_029881675.1 Minisyncoccota bacterium
TAAAAAATATTATGATAGATTCTGGATCATTGTTAATGGGATTAGGAGAAGCTAGTGGAAAAGATAGGGCTAAGATAGCAGCAAAGAAAGCAGTCTCTTCACCACTCTTAGAATTATCAATAGAGGGAGCTAAAGGAGTAGTATTTAATATTACTGCTGGTGAAGATGTAAAGTTATCTGAAGTAACAGAAGCGGCAAAGATTATTACTGACTGTTCAGATAGTGATGCTACTGTTATCTATGGTCAGACTATAGATAAGTCACAAGGAGATGTAATAAAGATAACAGTCATAGCGACAGGCTTTAGTGAGAAGAAAGATTATTCTCATTTAATAAGTGAAGATATGAAACAAGACTTTGAGGTGCCTACTTTTATGAGGGTTCAGTAAAAAATAATTGGAACATATGATAAAAAAATTCCCAATCTCAATTCACAAAGAACTGAAATATTATGTATATATTTATATTGATCCTAGGAATGATGAAATCTTTTATGTTGGAAAAGGGAAAGGTGATAGATGTTTCTCACACCTATTTGAAGACTCAGAAAAAGAAAAAGTCAGGAAGATAAAGGATATTAGAGCTGATGGGTTAGAACCTAAGATTGAAATTATTGTTCATGGTATTGAAGATGATTCATTAGTAAAACGGATTGAGGCTTCTATCATAGATTGTTTTAAAATTGATAAGCTGACAAATATTCAGAGGGGATATCATTCGAAAGAGTTTGGAAGAATGAGTGTTCAACAACTAATTGCAACATATCAAGCTGAAGATGTAGAAGTTGAGCATCCAGTAATTTCATTTAAATTAAACTCTACATTTAGATATGGTTTAGATCCAATAAAACTATATGATTTCACTCGTCATTCATGGAAATTAGGACCTAGAAAAGATTCTGCTCAATATGCATTTGCTGTATATCAAGGTATTGTTCAAGAAGTATATAAGATTGAATGTTGGTTACCTCAAAATTCCACACTTAATTCAAAGTATATTGAAGAAAGTGAAGATAAGGAAGTTAATGAAGAGAGATGGGAATTTGTGGGAAATATAGCTAGTAAAAAAATTAGAGATAAATACTTATATAAAGATGTTTCAAAATATATAAAGAGTAATCAAAATCCAGTTGCTTATATAAATACTTAGTATGGAACCAATAAAATTAATATAAATAAATGAATGGCAAAAATTATCATTGAGATAACAGATTAAAATATAAACAAACTTTTAGTGTAATATAAGGCTATGAATAGAATATCCAAGAAAAAAGTTTTTATTACCTTAATTACTTTTATATTTATAATATTTGCTGTTAATGAGTTAGATTCCCGTATAGAACAATTAAATGATTTACAGAGTAGAGTGGATCGTATAGAAAATAAACTAGGTGGTACTGATACATTAGATTGTGATAAAAATCAAATAATCAAAGATGTCTCTAAGAGTATTGTTAGAGTAGTAGGAGCATATTCAGAAGGTTCTGGCGTTATCATTGATAATAAAGGAACTATTATTACTAACTACCATGTTGTGAATGGAGAACCTTCTCCAAAGATTGTCTTTTCAGATTACTCAAAGATTACTGCAGAATATGTGGCCGTAGATAAAGATGTAGATCTTGCTTTATTGAAGATAGACACTGAGACTCCAAATTATATTGACTTATCTCAAAAAAAACTTTATTTACTTTATACTCTTCAACCACTAGATACTGTATATTCTTTTGGCTTCCCTTTAGGTACTGACATTGCTGGTGATGTAACTGTTCAAGAAGGTCATTTTGCAAGTTTGAGAACAGATGCTGGGGTAGATTATATTCACACTGATTTATCATTACAGGGTGGTCAAAGTGGAGGTGCTCTAACTGATGTCTGTGGAAACTTAATAGGGATTAATCAGTTAACACTTTCAGGAGCATCATTTAGTATTTCAAACTACACTGTATATGAATTTTTAGAATCATCAATGGAAAAAGAAAATCCACTTGAAGATGTTACGACAATTTCTTTTTTAGAAGATGAAAGTGCTTTGGAAGCTGTTAGAGCATTTTATAACTATCAAGTAGTACACCAGTTAGAAAAAGCGTATCAATTGCTTTCTGATGACTTTTTGGATGGTATTTCATATGAAGATTGGATAAAAGGTTATGCTGATGTTGTTGGAATTGAATTGATAAGCATAGAAGAAACTGATCAGGAGAATGTTGTTGAATTTAAGATGGAGTCTATTGATCTTGTATATCAAGATAGAGTATCTAAATATTTTGAAGGAACTTGGGAAGTAGAAAATAAAGATGGACTATGGGAACTTAATAAGCCTAGTATAAAACAGGTTGAAGATCCTAGCTGGGATTGGTTTTATGAGTAAGAAAGATAAATATGTCTAAAATTGATATATCTAAACTAGACCCCTTTGCAGGAGACTCTCCTCCTATGGATGATAAGTTGATAGACCTTCTTAAACAAGCATATCAGGATCAAATTCCTGTACATGTCACAATGTTAGAGATAGAATCAATAAAACCATTTTCTGATTATAAACCTCCTTATAATGAACAAGTTGTGGATATTATTGAAAAGAGATTAACAACTCCAGGTAATCCTTTACCTTTGTATGTTTATTTTTCTAAAGGAAAATTTATTATGAGTGATGATTACTATACTTACCATGTACACTTATCTCTTAATTCAAAGAGAGCTCTTTGTATTATTTTAGGAGAGTTTGATCATAATCAAAGTGGAGTATTAGTAAAACCAGAACCAATTGAATTAAAAACACCCGAGAGTGCGGAGGTAATAAATAACTAATTTTATCTTTAGGTATACAATACCCTTATGACTCTCCTAGACCCACTTTCATATCCTGCCCCCTGGGATGAGGTAGTGGTTAATATACTCACCTTACTTTTTCTTGTTATCCTAATTGGTACCCCTGTTCTCTTTTTATATCTCCCCATCAAATGGGTAGAGAAGAACAAAAAGATGTTGGAAGGTTTTTATCAACAAAAAATATATAAACCTATAAATAAGATCCCAACGATAATTTTAAATACTCAAATCTTTTGGATTACCTCTGGTCCCAAAGCAACATTTATTTTAGGTTATATTACTTACTATTTATCAGAATGGTTAGAGATACCTTTAAAACAATATAACTACAATTATTTAGCACATCCTGTACATAATAAGTTAAGAAAGATTATGTACACCCTTTATAAGGTTATTGTTCTTATAAAGTTTAAGACAACAAAGATTAAATATGATGATACTAATTTAAAATATATTACTGCTCATATATGGCATAGAAAAAACCAAAAAAGAAAGATTGTAATGTTAGAGGAATTAATGGTGTATTTAGAAAGTGATTATCACGTTATTTTTTCAAAAGTAGATGAGAAGTATTTTAAGATTATTTTTGTTTCAGAAGAATAAAAAAGCACCCAAGAAATCTTGAGTGCTTTATTTATTTCAATTAATAATATTAGTTCATTGGATAAGCACAGAATAGATATTTTTGATCTAGATTATCAAACAGGTTTTTAATTAAAACCTTATTATCACTATCTGCAGCATTATAAATTCCTCTAGCTGTCCAGTTAGTATTTTCTCTTACCCAGCCCTCATCACATTCAGTAGCATTTTTAAATTTATCTACTGGTTTAAAGATAAACCTAGCATCACCTAAGTCTGGATGGTTATATGTCCAAGCATTAATTAAGCCTGATTTAGACTTTTGAAAGAAAGCTGATTTAGCTCCATTTCCTGGTGTTTCTGGGTTATTCCAAGACCAGTGTATTTCTATTGCATTTTTAGCTCCTGCAAATGCTTGTGGTGTCATTGCCAAAAACATTACAGAAAAGATTAGTAGGAAAAGTAGTTTCTTCATTCTTTCTTTCTTAATACTTAATAAGTAGTTACTGTTATATAGGTTAATAAATATTCTTTCAAGAATTGTTTTTATCTTGCCACCCATTAACCAATATTATATAATCACCCTAATGTTACACAGTGTACTAAGCACCAATCTATATTTCATGTTCCTTAAATAGGAGGTGGATATTGTATTGTCTTACCTCCTTAATAGGAGGTTTTTTTATACCAAAACATTATGAAAATAAAAATAAATAACTTCTATACCTCAATGTTTAACCTTATGTATCTTAGGGGAGGTTGTTATTTATAAAAAGTAAAAAATTATAATTACAAACCTCCCTTAGGGGAGGTTTTTTAATATCTGAAAGGAAAAATGAAAGAAAAAACACCAATAAACTTATTAGAAGTAGTTTGTAATCAACCTACTGATGGAACTGTGGTAACACAAGCAATTAACTTAATGGAAGCAGAGTACCAACGAGAAGGAGGTAATTTACGAGATAAGTCAGCAGAGGAATTAGATGAGCTAGTTTCAGTTCGTGGTCAGTTATGGACAGCCAGTATTAATGAGGAAGTCATTGCTACCCATACCATTGAAGCTGTGGAGGGTGAAACAGATTTATGGATGTATTTAAACAATGGAGTTGTCTCACCTTTGTATCGTAATCAATCTTCTGGGGTAATGGACATGCTATTGGACACAGCTATGTCTGAACAAACATTATCAAATAATTTCTTTGTTATCAGTGTGGTGTGGGGAATTTTTGACAGGCTGGGATTTACAGAGCTGACTCTGGAAGAGTTAGAAAAAATTGATCCTGTCATTGCAGGAATAGTAGCAAAAAAAATACGCCCAGGGACAAAAGTCCATTTGGGCATCAAAAAAGGAAATAGTCATGAAAGAAAAATTAAACATGGAAAGGTTGGGTAACCCATGGGGTCCTAGTCCTGTCTTAGAAAGACAAAGAGAAAGAATCATTAGTGAAGCTGATGGGATTGGTAGTGAGAAAGCCCGACAGTTATTGAAGATAAAGATAGCTGATTGGATAGGAGTTCCACTTGAACAAATTGGAGTTAGTCGTGGCAGTAGCGAGATTATTGAATTAATTTGTCAGGAGATGTTGGCAAATCAAGCTGTGGTAATGCCGGTTCCTACTTACTTTGGTTTAACTGACAGTCTTAAAGAAGCTGGTTCTGAATTAATTGAAGTACCAGCTGGCACTGGTAGTCAATTTGTCTTGAATGAACAATTAGCGGAAGAGTTAATTATCACTTGTCAGGAAAACAATGCTCACTTATGGCTTTGCTCACCAAATAATCCGACTGGTAGTGTGATGGAGTCAGCTTTGATTGAAGAAATTGTCACTAGTTTGAGTAATCAATTAGTAATAGTTGATGAAGCATACTTAGAATATATTGATCCAAAGAATAATAGTTCAGCGGCACATTTGGTTGGGCAACATCCTAATTTAATTGTCACAAAAACACTATCAAAAGCGTATGCCTTACCTGATTTACGGATGGGGATTATGATTGCAGATCCACAAGTAGCTGCTTATACCCAGAGTAGAGTTAGTCAAAGTAGTCCAGAGGATTATATAAAGGCAAGATATGCCATTGATGATCAGGAACATATTTTAAAATTTGCTCAGTGGATAAAAACTGAGGTAGCTAGATTAATAGCCGGAATCAAGATACTTGTAGATATTGAGGCAAGTGTCTTATCTGCTACTGGAGTAATGATATTAAAACATAAGGTTGAATCGTTGTACCAGTTGTTAAAAGAGATGGGTATTAAGTCTAGAGATATGAATAATGAACCAGGAATTGAGGGGGAAAGATATGTCAGAGTTGGTTTACAAAAACCAGAATTAAATGGACAATTTTTGCATGCATTAGCTAGTTTGGGTTAGAGATAGTATTTTATCCCATAATATTGTTATTCAACTATACTTGAGGTATAATGGAGTTTCAGTGCTTTTCAAAAAAGCGCACATTAATATCGTGAAACGCTATTTTGCGAAGTATTTCTATCCAATTATCCATAAGGAAGTGTTGTAATGAACAAGCACATGGTGTTGTTCTTCACTCTAGTAATGTCTTTATTGGTCTCTCTTTCAGTTCAGGCTCATGGAGAGTCAAATTGCATTACTGTCTCATCCCGTAACTATTATGCTCGTGAAATTCATAACGATTACCTCGTTCATGATATCGAGTTGTGTTTAAGCCGGGTAAGTAAATCAATAACCTATGAATTACCTCCACTAACAGTTCCTCTAACATTGGAAACCACTGATAATTTCTATCTGTGGGTTACCATAAAAGATATTGAAACTGGAGATGAAGTATTGTCTCTACGTGGGCGTGATGTAACCTTTGAATTACCTGTCCAAGATGGTTCAGTTCGTTACGAAATGAAAGTTTCGCTATCGAATCGTTCTGAGGGAATTATTATCGGGAGTGTTAATGGACAGGAAGTCGGCAAGATTATCCTTCTTGATACTCATTACCGTAATACTGATACATTAACTGTAGCAATGGGTGGTCTTTCGGCAGAGTGGTGGTTTGCTATCACTGATATGCCAGATGAAAGTTTGGTGAATTTTGCTCTGACTAGCATTCCTGACGTTAATGGTCACTTTGACATTACTAATAGCTGGCAAGAAGTTCCAGTTTCTACTGGTTCAGAATTGCCTGAAGACTATCTAGTAATTTTAGATGATGACTGGTCTGCAACTGGTGACTATGCAATACAAGTTACATTCACGAATTAATGTTAGATCATCGCCCTCCTATCAATGGAGGGCTTTGTGTATTTATATTTGATTACTCAACTTAGTTACCCTTTAGTAAACAAATAATCAAAAGAACACTATATTACTAACTATATGTTTTCGATGGGTTGTTTTTATGGTAAAATGCCCTTCGATCTTTAATTTATTTAAACCAATCTAAAAGGATGGTGTAACAATGACTGATATAGGTAATAATTTCCTTACTCAGGGTATTAACAAATGGGAAGCATCTAAACGGATAAAAGATTTGTCCGGGATGATGGAAGCAGTTGATCTGTTCAACTTAGCCATTGAGAATTCATGCCACAATATGGTTCATAGCATCCTTGCGGATGTCTATCATGCTGTGGGTCTTGCCCACTGGCAAGCTGAAGGACCAGATGCTAAGAAGAAATATGATGAATTTATCGTATTATGTCTTGAACAGTGCAAACTCTCACTTGAAGTGGAAGAGAACGATCTAATGACTTTGATTGTTCTTACCTTTGTTAAAGCAGAGGAGATTATGCTTCAGCCACGTATCTTTGAATATATGGCTTTGCCCTCTGATAATGTTTGGAGAATGCACCCAGAATTCGACACGGATATTGTGGTTTTACAGCGTTCTCTGCTATCACATTTGTCAACTCTCATAGAGTCTTTGGTGCATCATTTGAACACAAAGGTTGTTCATGCAATTCATATGGAACAGGTGATGGAGAACCTTATGTTATTGTCTGATGGTATGCTGAAAAGCACTTTGATTCCAAATATGGTCCCATTCATTATTTTCAATGATGTGTGGGAATTCAGTATCCGAGTTGATTTGGATAGAGATGTCTCATGGGATGGTATTCGTGCCGAAATGGAGCAGGGAGCTAGAACACGTATGGCTGGATATTCTGCTAAGGCAAGTATAGCTCGGATGATATTTGTAGATTAGAATTGAAGATTGATTCAAGCATAAGCCCAAGGAGAACATCCCTTGGGTTTTTGTTATTAAAATAGAATTCATCATCCTACCTTCTCTTTTCCACTCACATAATAGATAATAACAACATGAAGAAACTTCTTGTCTCTATTGTCTTTGGTCTGCTCTTATCTTTATTTAATACTCAACCTGTCTTTGCCATTTTAAATGAAGAAATAACTAACTTTAATTCTAAGATTACTATTAATCAAGATACTTCTTTAATTATCTCTGAAGAGATAAATTACACCACTACCTTAAGTAAGCATGGCATCTATCGTTATATTCCAATTAGTTATAACAAAGATGGTCAGAAAGAAGTTTTAAGAATTTCTGATATTAAAGTCACTGATGGAGAAAATAATAAGGTTAATTATAGTCGTACAAATAGTAGTCAGTTTTTAACATTGAAGATCGGTGATCCTGATATTACCTTTTCTGGAGATAAAAAATATTTGATTTCATACTCTGTAGAAAGAGCTCTTAATAGGTTTGATGATCATGTAGAACTATACTGGGATATTACTGGTGAGGGTTGGCAAATCCCTATTTCATCTAGTACTGCTATTATTACCTCTACCTTTGCTGATATTAATAAAATAGATTGTTTCTCTGGAGTTGTAGGCAGTGATGACAATTTATGTGAGACTAGTTTTGATAAAGGAAGTGCTTCATTTATATATCCTCAAACCATTGATTATGGAGATAATTTTACTGTTCTAATTGGCTTGGATAAAGACAATCAGTTACAGTTTCCAACCCCGTCACAACTTTTCTTTTTATGGCTTAAATACAACTGGCCAATCTTTTTAACACCATTACCTTTGTTATTTATCTTCTTCTATTGGTACCGCCATGGTCGTGATATTAGTTTTATTTCTGCCAATGTATATAACTTAGATTCAGATAGACCAACTAGGTTAAGTCCAATTAGCTTTAGATCTAGAGAACCATTTGTTTATGCACCACTTAAAGACTTAAGTCCTGGAGAAGCTGGGGCTTTGATTGATGAGAAAGTTGATACACGAGATGTGATCTCAGAGATTTTAGAGTTAGCTAGAAAAAAATATTTGAAGATAGAAGTGATAGAAACAAAAAAACTCTTTGGCAAAAATCGTGATTATAAATTTACAAAACTTTATGCTGGAAATAAAGAACTAACAAAAGTGCAATCATTTTTACTTGAAAAACTTTTTGCTGGTAAAGAAGTGGTAAATGTATCTGAGTTAAAAGGTAAATTCTATACAACTATTGAAAGCGCTCGTTCTCAGATAGAACAGTCATTGGTAGACAAGAAAATATATAGTAAAAAACCTACTACAGTTAAAATTACTGGCATATTAATTTATATGCTAATGACATTTGTAGTAGGAGGAATCATTATGGTTAACCTCTTTACCTTAGGTATTTATTGGCCATTGATAGCCCTTGTTATTCAATTACCATTTGGATTACTTCTTGCTTACAATCTTCCACAAAAATCTGCAGTCGGAACAAATCTATGGTTACAAACAAGGGGCTTAAGAAAAAGTATTAACTATGGTAAATGGAGAGAAGAAGTTAAAGAAAAGAATCTTTTTATTGAAGAGGTTTTACCATTTGCAGTCTCACTAGGGGTAATAAATAAGCTTTCAAAGGATATGAAAGAATTAGGAATTGAACCTCCAGAGTATTTACACACTGCTAACTTAACTACATGGAGTACAGCTCAATTTATAAATAGTTTTAGTAATGAAGTTGGCAGTAGCCTTTCATATAATCCATCTTCATCTAGTTCCAGTGGTAGATCTGGTTTCAGTGGAGGAGGATCATCTGGTGGAGGAGGAGGTGGTGGAGGTGGGGGAAGTTGGTAATTTATTTTTGACAGTAGCTATATATATGTAATAATAGCTACTTATGATTCAAGAAATTAACTTTATCTCAATATTTGAACAACTAACTGCTAATATAATTCTCTATCTTCCAAGGATGGCAAGTTCATTATTAGTTCTATTTGTAGGATTAAAGACATATCCTTTTTTTGCCAAAATAATTAAAGAATTTTTTGATAAGCATGACTATGATGAGTCTTTAGAAAAATTTTTACAAAGTCTCTTTGGTATTGGTTATCGTCTTTTTGTTATTTTGTTTTCTATCTCTATTGCAGGAGTAGGCACTGCTTCTATTGTTGCTGCACTTGGAGCTGCTGGTTTTGCAGTAGGTTTGGCTTTGCAAGGAAGTATGAGTAATTTTGCCAGTGGAATTTTGGTTTTAGTTTTAAAACCAATCAAGGTTGGGGAATATATAGAAGTTCTTGATAAAAGTGGGATAGTTAAACATATTGAAATTTTTAACACTACTTTATTAACTCCTAATAATACTACTATTATTATTCCAAACTCAGATTTAACAAGTAAGGTATTGATTAACTATTCTAGACAAAAGATTAAAAGAATAGATTATAAAATCGGAGTTGGATATGAATCTGATTTAAAGAAGGTCAGAAAAGTTTTTGAGAAGACTATCTCTCAATATGATGATTTGGTGATAAACAATGATACTAGATCTACCTTTATTGGAGTTTCAGAGCTAGGTGACTCAGCAGTAATCTTTGCTGTATATGTATGGTGTAACACTTCTGATTATTGGAAATTAAAACACGATTTATTAGAAGAAATTAAGATTGCTTTAGATAAAGCTAAGATTAATATTCCATATCAAACAATTACTATTGCTAAGTAGTTAATTTTTTCAAACATTCTTTTTTATATTTTATCGATAGTTTATTTAATTTTTTGATTTTTCATTGTATGTGAAAGCTTTATGTAAGTTTGTTCCGTTTTAATAGCGGTATGAACAAATCAAAAGCTATTTTATTATTTAACCAAAAACAAGTCAGAAGACACTGGGATGATGAGAAAGAAGTATGGTATTTCTCTGTAGTTGATGTGGTAGCTATTCTTACTGAAAGTAACAGGCCCAAAAAATACTGGAGTGATTTAAAGAAAAAATTAACTAAAGAAGGAAGTCAGTTGTCCGAAAAAATCGGACAACTGAAACTAATCTCTTCTGATGGTAAGAAATATTTAACAGATGTTGGAGATACCAAGTCTATTTTAAGACTAATTCAATCAATTCCTTCACCCAAAGCAGAACCATTTAAGTTGTGGTTGGCTAAGGTAGGATACGAGCGAATGGAAGAAACAGCAGACCCTGAGTTGGCTTTTGATCGAGCAATGAGAACATATCTAAAAAAGGGATATTCTAAATCATGGATTAATCAAAGACTTAAAAGTATTGAAGTTAGAAGAGAGTTAACTGATGAGTGGATAGAGAGAGGCATGATGGAAGGAAAAGACTTTGCTATTTTGACTAATGAGATTACTCAGGCTTGGGCTGATGTTAGTGTAAAAGAGTATAAGAAGCTAAAGGGCTTAAGAAAAGATAATTTAAGAGACAACATGACAAATTTGGAATTAGTTTTAAATATGTTAGCTGAAGCTTCAACAACAGAAATTTCAAAAAAGAAAAAGCCAGTGGGATTAGTTAAGAACAAAAAAGTAGCTAAACAAGGTGGATCAGTAGCTGGTGTCGCTAGAAAACAAATTGAGAAACAAACAGGGGAGAGTATTGTTAGTGGAGAGAATAAAAAAGAGCTAACTTAAACTACTAAGCTCCCTCCAAATCTCAACCATTGCCCAAGTATCCAACTTACAATATTCTAATAAGTCTTTTATAGTCTGCTCCTTGTCATCATCCTCTCCAAACACCATCTCATACCACTTAAGCATGGCCACATCCCCCTTGTTAATATTAAGATCTTTGTAACTTAGAGAAGGAACTAAGACAGGTAGGACATTCTTAATTGAACTACTGCCTCTAAATCTATAATCAACATAATGTTGTTTTTTAAAGATTTCCATTAAGTCAAAGGTTCTATTATTTAAATCTAATAATCGTTCTTGATACTGTGGTTGAAGTATTCCCAACTCATTATTTCTACTATTTTCAAATGGCTTATACCAAGAGATGAGAGTACCTGTTTCTCCAATCTTATCTAATAGATCTTCAATAAATTGTTTGGAAGGTTCTTCCTTACTAGTGTGAAGATACTCAAAGTGTTCAATATTATTTGCTTGCTTATCTCTGACTATATGCAGAGAATATTGAAATACAATATTCTGGTATGGTTTGTAATTATCATAGATTGGAATGGCTGGTCCAAAGGTTTCATAATCTACAAAGTAGAGCGGGAATTCTAAGTCATCCAGTTTTTGTTTAATGGCATTTATATTTATCACTGGCTTCTGCGTTCTTAGTGATTGTAGGAATTGTTCTTGGTGAGTGGTAAGAAGAAAATCTGATGGAATATTATTAGGATCTTTTATTCCCATTGTTTGTAGTGTTTTGAACTGTACACCACTTTTTCTCAGATCAGGAATATCATAAATAGAATACTTTGGCAGATTATAGTGACATAGAGAAGGGCAGGGACAATCTTTTGGTTTTCTACAACTCTCATTTTCTGGTGGTTTAGCACTACCAATTAGTTTTTTTGCATTGGCTCTTTCTACTTCTACCTCATCTTGATGTTTGAGGATTTCTTCTGTCATATCACTGACAGTAAAGAACTGTTCTAGATCTATCTCTCCTTGTTTTACATAGTCATTATTTATATGGACAAGGTATGTTTTATTTACTGGGAGTAACTCTTTGGCTAGAAGGTGTTGGAAAGTGACACCATAGCTGTGGGATCTTTTGATATGAGAAGAACTTTTTATTTCATATAGATCAACGGTGTTATTTTTATTATCTTTGATTAAGACATCAACAATGGCTTCATAGTTTCCATCTTTTAGTTTATGTTGTAGTTCAATAGTAGAACCAGCTGGGTATTGTTTAAGTTTATCTGTTAGAAACTTTTCTGCTAAGTCTTCTACCTTATATCCTTGTTTTGATAAATGTTCTCTAAAGTAATTCCTCTCGACTTTTTCTTCTAAGTTATTTACTTTTGCCCAGAGATGCATAGGGCAGTCTAAGTAGGTGATGAATTGGGATTTGGTGAGAGACATGTTTTTATTATATAGCGATGGCTTGGGTTATGTTAGTAATTAACTAAAAAATAAAAGTGATGTTGCTAGTTATCTATAGTGTGATACATTAATTGATATGTCTAGTAATTTAAAAGAACTCTCCCAACCCTTTGTAGAAGCAGATAACATTGTGAAAACAATTCTGACAAATAAGCGTCAATTTCAACAAGAATCAGATCCTATATATGCTTATGGTCCAATGGTAGATTTAGTTACTGAAGGAGAAGATAGCTGGAACAGCATGCAAGTTATTTTAGCTAATGCACTTGTTGGTCAAATTACTCATCATCGTGCTGGAGAAATGAAGACTAGAGGAGAAGAACAAGATTATATAAAGTATGCACAAAGACTTGAGCAACTAGCAGTTGTAGATAAACAAGGTCTTGATGCATTCTTTGATTTTTTTAATGAAGATGAATTAAAACTTGAAAGTGTAGAAGATTCCACAATGGCATATTTTGTTTCACAGATTGCTATTCGTTTCTTATCTAGACTGCGTCCAGCAAATTATGATCAGATTGATATTGGTGGTGATACACCTATGGCTGGTTATGAAGTTAGTCAAAAATCAAGTAATTGGTGGAAGAATTATGATAATGAAGGCTTGATAAGAGAAATAGAATGGATTCAATCAAGAACAGCATTCTTAGCAGATAGTCAGATGGTAAATGCTTTTGTTAGAAGTAGAGAAGATGATGTCCTGAGAGTTGGACACTTTTATGCAGCAGTTGCGGCACTCTCAAATCAAGCAATAGCTTAACGTTTTTTTGAATAACATTTCTTCCAAAGAAAGCACGTTATAGTCCACAGTGTGGCAATTAATATATATGAAGGAATAATAAAGACAGCAATAATAAAGAAGAATGCTTCTTCAATTCCAGTTAGTGCATAAAATATGTTATGGAGTATTATTGCTCCAATTTCTAAACCAATAACAATCAGTATTTTTTTTATACTTAGAATAAAGTAAGTTTTTTCTTTCATAAATTTTCCTATTATATTAAATATTTTTCAAACCAATCTGTTGCTAGCCTTGAAACTTCTTCCATTGTTCCTGGTTCTTCAAAGAGGTGAGTAGCATTTTCAACAATTGCTAATTCTTTTACTTCATTTAATTCATCTAGTGCTTGTTGATTTAATTTAAGCACTTGGACATCTGCTCCTCCGACAATTAAGAGAGTTGGACAACTTATGTATTGAAGATCTTTTAAAGCTAAGTCTGGTCTACCTCCCCTTGATACTATAGCTTTAATATATTCTGGCAAATGTAGTGAAGCGAGAAGTGCGGCAGCAGCTCCAGTACTTGCTCCAAAGTAGCCATATTTTAATTTTTGGGTTTCTTTGTTATTTTTTAACCACCAAGTGACTTGTACTAACCGTTTTGTCATTAGATCAATATCAAATCTATTTTTCTCATCTAGATCTTCGTCTTTGGTTAATAGGTCAAAAAGAAATGCTGAAATATTATGACTGGCTAAGTATTCTGCCACTGCAATATTTCTTGGACTGAGACGACTACTACCACTACCATGGGCAAAGATAACTAGTTTGTCTGATTTAGGAGCTTTAAATAATAAGCCATGTAACTGTACTCTCCCAACTTTCATTTTATGTTCTGTAGGATTGTTTATTTTCATTAAAGCTCCTTTATTTTTATTATTTAAGGAATTGTTTCATTTGGATTATCGTTAATCATTTTGATTACTTCTTCATCTTCTATTTGTGAGAATTTTTTATAGTAGGCACCAACAGAACCAAGATAATCCTGTGGAGTAAGTAATGAGATAAAGTTATCAACTTCTTTTTTTAGTCTTTGGGCAGTGTCTTGTGGGGAGACTGGTACAGCTACTATAATTTTGGCTGGATTTCTTTTTTTGAGTTCTTTAATAGCTACCTCCATAGTTAAACCAGTCGCCAAACCATCATCAACTAAGATAGCAGTCTTTTTTTCTAGATTAAGTAAAGGACGATTTTTCCAATATGCAATTCTTCTTCTTTTTGCTTCATTGAGTTGATTTTGTGACTCTGCTTTTAACCAATCAGGATTAAGACCTTTTGTTTCTTCTTTATTTTCTACAATAGCTCCTGATTCTGAAATAGCTCCGATGGCATATTCTTTGGTGTAGGGGTGACCAATCTTTCTTACGACAACAAGTCCCATCGGTAAGGACAACTCTTTGGCAATAACTTGAGCTGTTTCAACTCCTCCACGAGGAATACCAAGCACTACACTATTTGTTTCTTGATAGTGTTTAAGTTGCTTTGCTAACTGTTTAGCAGCATCTACTCGATTTTCAAACAGAACAGTATCCATAGATTTAGTATTAACTATTCTGAAGCATATTTCAAGTAATAGCTCTCTTTATCAAGCTATATTTTTTTTAAAGGAAATCGTATCTAGATTTATTTACTCATACCTGAGGGCATCAATCGGATTTAACTTGGCTGCTTTATTTGCTGGGTAGAGCCCAAAGATAATTCCGACTAAACTAGACATACCAACCGCTAGGATAACAACCAATGGACTAATTACAAATGGGATACCGGCAAATTGAGAAATAGCAAAAGCTCCACTCAGGCCTAGTATTATTCCAATAATTCCTCCAATTAATGAAAGGGTGATAGCTTCAATAAGAAACTGGATAAGGATATCTCTGTCTTTAGCTCCGATTGCTTTAAGTAAGCCAATTTCTTTGGTTCGCTCTGTAACAGTGACAAGCATAATATTCATTACTCCGACTCCTCCGACAATTAGCGAAATACCAGAAATTGCAGCAATAGCTAAAGTTAATAAGTTTGTTACTGTTTGGATGGTAGAAAGGGCATCCTTAAAACTTTGCATAAAGAAGTCACTCTTTTCTTCTCCTTCTATGCCACGATGATCTCTGAGAAATATTTCTACATCTTCGATGGTTTGATCTATTAAATTTTCATTTACAACACTAATATCAATTTCAATAATTTCATCATTACCAGTGATATAGGTTGTCATTGTACTAAGGGGGATATTGACCACAGTATCAAAAAATCTGGCAGTGAGAGCTCCTTTTGATTTTGAGACTCCGATTACTTTAAATCTAGTATCATCAATGCGGATAGATTCTCCAACTGGATTAGTATTCTCACCAAATAGTTCATCGGCAACATCAATTCCTAAGACTGCAACTCGATTCTGATTATCATCATCAATCTCTGAAATAAATTCTCCATAGATCATTTCTGGTTTTAACATTGTTTCTGAATGACTAGGCATTCCATAAATCAAACTTTTAATTTTTTCTTCATTTCCAGACACTTCACTTGAAGACCAACCAAAGGGGACAATATACTCAATATTACTAATATCAGATTCTTCTAAAGCTTCAGCGTCACCAATAGTAATAGGTTTGCTGGTTCCTGCCAAGGCAGTCAGAGGGTCTTCACCAGGATTTATAGAAAAAAAATTTGTGCCAAAGGTACTCAGTTCTTCGGTGATAAAAGCGACTGCTCCCTGACCGATTGAAGAAATTAAAATGACAGAGGAAATACCAATAATAATTCCCAGCATTGTCAGAGAAGTTCTCATGCGGTTACCGCTTAGGGTTTGTCTAGATGAGCTAAAGATATCACTTACTCGCATATTTTTTCTGTTTATGTGGTTTATCAGATTCTATTTTTCCATCTCTTAATTTAATAATTCTCTTTGCATAGTTGGCAATTTCTTTTTCATGAGTAATTAGGACAATAGTATGTCCCTGGTTGTTTAATTTACGAATAAAGACCATGATCTCTTTTGCTGTTTGTGTATCTAAGTTTCCAGTAGGTTCATCAGCTAGTAGAATATTTGGGTTCATTACTAGCGCTCTGGCAATTGCTACCCTTTGGATTTGACCACCAGAAATATGATTGGATAGGTTTTGAGCTTTGTCAGTCAGTCCGACTTTGGCAATAGAATCCATGGCTCTCTTCACTCTTTGCTGTTTTGGAACGTCAGCGTATATGAGAGGTTTTTCTACATTAGCAAAAACAGTGGTTCTGGGAAGAAGGTTAAATGTTTGAAAAACAAAACCTATTTCTTTATTTCTAATTCCAGCTAATTGGTCACTAGTATATTTTCCGATGTCTTTTCCTTTTAATAGGTATTTACCTTTAGTGGGAATGTCTAAGGCTCCAATGATGTGCATTAGAGTAGATTTACCACTTCCCGATGGTCCCATTAGAGCAACAAATTCACCAGATTTTATTTTTAAGTTTATACCTTTGAGAGCAGTATAGTCTCCTCCGGGAGAAAAATATGTCTTTTCTAAATCTCTTAGTTCAATTAGAGGAGCCTTATTTTTCATATTTAGAAAAATCCTGAGCCTGTTTTTTTCTCAACCTGGTTTTTTAGGGCTACAATTATTTTGGTTCCTT
Source organism: Minisyncoccota bacterium (assembly GCA_029881675.1). GTDB lineage: Bacteria > Patescibacteriota > Microgenomatia > UBA1400 > PJMF01 > JAHDXH01. The sequence continues at coordinate 17,084 of JAOUMD010000014.1, forward strand.
CTTCTATTCCTGAAATAATTTCTATTTTTCCATCACCTTTAATTCCAGTTTTAACTGGGATAAATTCTATTTCATCTTTTTTGCCAACTACTCTGACTGCACGACCTCCTTCATATGGTCTAATTGAGTTTGAAGGAACTGTTAAGATGTTTTCTTTGGTGCCGACGGTGATATCAACGTCAGCTGTCATGCCAGCTTTAATTGATTCCACTACTTCATCAAGGATAATATAGACAGAGTATTTAACTACGCCACTAGTAGGTAATGCCAAAGAATCAACTCTATCTACATGACCTGAGAATGTTTGGTCAGGGATTGCATCAAAGGCAATTGTAGTTGGTTGATTTTCTGCTACTTTGATCACATCAGTTTCTCCAATATCTACTTTAATGATAGTTTTGACATCACTGTTGAAAATAACCAGGGATGGAGGATTTGTGGCTGCTGTTAAAATATTATAAACAGTGACTAAGTCACCTTTATCGACACTGAGATTTTTAATTTCTCCGTCTAGAATGGCAATAACTTCACTATCTTGTGTAGCTTGGTATGCTTGCCAAGCAGCATTTTTATTAGCGGCTGTTTGGTTAATTGTGATTTGTTGTTTTTTATATAACGCTTCAGAGGCTAACCATTCTTTTTCTGGAATATGAAATTCTGGTAGCCCACGCTGATCATATCTTGGTCTACCATCATCTTCTTCATACTCATCACTTTCTGCTAATTCTTTGAATTGATCCCACTGGGTAAACATAGAGGCTTGAAGACTGAGCTGATTGGCTTTAGCTGTTTCCCAGGCGTCTTTGGCTGCTAAGTATGTCGAGAGTGCAGCATTTTTTTCTTGTTTTGTCGCAGTGCTGGTGACTTTAAATAAAATGTCGCCTTTTTCTACATAATCACCATTTGAGACCATCATAGTTTCGACTATTCCAGTTGTTGTAGAATAAATTGGAACAGAACCAGTCGTTGTTATATTGCCTGTTTCATTGACTACCTCAGTGATTGAATCAAAGCTAGCAGTTGCTAACTCATAGTTAGATGGTTTGGTAAATTGATAATATCGGTAGCCAAAGAAAAGGATGGTAACTAAGAAAACCACTGATGTAATAATCTTTTTTCTCAGAGATAAGTTTTTAAACTTATCAAATAAAAAACTAGCTGGTTTTAAATTTAGCCTTCTCATAATTATTAGCTGATATATCCATTTTAGACATAAATTGTTTGTTTTTCTAGATACAACAGATGGATAATAACTAATTTATTTTAATTAATTTTTCATCTACCACTTTTATTTGTTTAATTTCTCCATCAAAGACGGGAAGAGTAATTATTTCTATGTCATCAACTTCTTCAATTTTTGCTTGTTGTAAATTGATTGATCCATATCGGTGAGAAGCATATCCTTTAATACTATCTACTGGAACAATTTTATTTTCCTCCACTTTATATAGTGTTAATTCTCCAGTTATATGTGGCGTAACTACATCAATAAGAAACTTTTGCTTATTTTGATTATGTATTACTCCAAGCAAATGTCTCCACTTGAAGCGTTCACCAATGTAGTCAGACCTTGCAAGTTCTTCTCCTTGCTCTGAATAGATAATATTTGCAGCACCCAATTTTTGATCAGAGATAGTTAGAAGTAGTTCAGGAGCATTATCTCCAACAATATCTTGACTTATAATCCTATTTGTTTCAAATACTTGATTATTTTCTAATGATATAAGGGTTTGTTCTTTATTATCTTTAATAATATTGATTTGAGTGGGTAGTTCATTAGAACCAATTGCTCCATGAGGGTATATATCTGTGTAGTTAGTAAGAATAAAACTAGTCTTGTCTGATTTGAAAACTATTTTTAGGTCGTTATTATTCTTATTATTATTAGTTAAAAATAATGAAAAGATAGCAATAATAATTATAAAAAAAAGTAAGACTAATTTATTATTATTTATTTTCATTAGTTTATCTTAACATTATTCAACTAGGTCTTTAATTGTTATCTCAGATCAATTACTATTTAGTTTTTATTGTTAAATTATTAATTATGGGATATAATGCCAGTCACTGATAAGAAAAGATGAGAAGGAGTTATTGTAATGGTAGAGGGATCTAAACCTGGAAGAATAGTTGTCTATTATTCTGAAGGTGAAATTATGGTCTATAAGGATGTTACCGAGATTAGCACTGCCACTAGCACGTTATATTCTGCTGATGATTGGCGGATAACATCTGCTTGGGAGATAGATTCTATAATGTCAAATAAGTTGAAACCAGTTTCATCTTATTTGGGTAAGAAAGTTAATCTAACTTTTGTTGCAGATGGGAAAACATACGAACTTGGCGAAGTAATTTCTCGTCAAGATGAAGTGCCTGGTAGAGCAATCTATATTGGAAGAGCAAGTGGTTTTCCAGTTATAAGTCCAGTATCTGGGGTGCATATAAAAGGAGAAAAACTTAAGCTCATCAATAAGAAAGATGCTAGTCGTCCTGTTTTCATTGTTCAAGGGAAAAAACTGAACACAAACATGCGTTGTTTGCATGTTGAAAACGTAGTTTTACCCACTAACATTTCAGGAATAATAACGGCTGATAATCCTGAAATTAAAACATGGATTTTGATGACTTGACACATAGAAACAAACTTAAAAGTCGTTCATAGCGACTTTTTTGCTAATAAGAATCAAATTATGAATTACCCACAATATCACAAACAGCCATTTAGAACTATTGACCTTTATTCTCAAGCTATGGCTGATCAATTTAAGATAACTTCACAGAATGCAAGCTTTGGAGAAGAATTTTGGAATAACTGTGACAATGTTTTAGAGTTAGGGGCAGGGCAAGGTATTATTGCTTTAGCTTTATTTAGATTGGTAAATGAGAGTTGTAAGATTCATACACTTGATATTGAAGTACCACTCCATCGTCAAGTAATAAAAACATTAGGTAGCCAGCTTGAAAGTAACTTAAATTTAACTATCACTGAGTTCTTATCTAAAAATCCTCATGCTATTTTTGACCTAATTACACTTGTTAATGTCGGATCTAATCACGGAATTAATGAAGCATCTCTTTTATCTAACGTTATGCAACCCGGTGGAGTAGTCTTAGATTGTATGACAGATTTATCTGAAAAAGTAATGACACCAACATTTGAACTTATTGAAGCTAAAGGAAACAAGCTGTGGGTTTTAAAGTAATTAAAACTATTTCTTAGGAGTAGTCTTTCTCTTCTCAACTTTCTTTAAAGATCGAGTCAATATTTCATCTAAATCGATTTTTTTAATTCTAGCAAATCTAATTATGGTAAGAAGAAGATCTCCTAACTCTTGTCTATAGGTTTCATCTTCTTGCGCACTTAGATTCGTTTTTTTTCTGCCATGTTCAGCTAAGTAAGCACGAGCCATTTCACCAACTTCTTCTACTAGACCTAAAATCATAATTGATCCAAATTCTTTACTATATCTTTTTGCTCCATCGATTTTGTCTAGAGCTCTAAAGTATTTACCAAAGGGTGTTTGAAATTTTTGCATATTATTATCAGTATATAAAAATTGTTGGTATATACAAGCCTTCTTTGTCCTACAACAACAAAGTTGCAATCATAAAGTAAATAAATGTACTTGTAGCATCTTGGATAATAGTAGCAAAAGGACCACTGCCATTTGCAGGATCTTGATTAAATAAGATCAATGTATATGGAACGGCAATGGCTATCAGTGCTGATGAGCTGATTGAGACAAATATAGCTAAACCAATGACAAAACCTAAATAGGCTTGACCTAATAGAAGACTTAATACTCCAGTAACCAGAAGTGAAGAAGTTAGTGCCATTAAGAATGTAATTAGACTATGTTTTGCTACATATTTAAGTAACGGTAATTTACTATGAAATGCTAAATCTCTAATAAATAAAGTTTGGGTTTGGGTTCCCACTGCACTACTGACATACACAATCAAAGGAATAAAACTAGCTAAAATAATATTGGTTGAAAGTGTTTCTTCAAAAAGGCCAATTATTTTAGAGACAGCAATTCCACCAAGAATTCCAATTAGGATCCAAGGGACTCTATGTAAATATGAAGTGATGATAGGACTATTTAAGGTATCTTCTGTCTGTCCATGAGGAGTAACGATACCAACAGATTTTAATAAATCCTGTCTGTATTCTTTGTATAGAATTTTATGAATATGATCACTTGCTACAATGCCAAAGAATAGATTATTTTTATCAACAATTGGGATAGATTTTAGGTTATGTTTAAGGGCCAAATGGGCAACTCTATTTTGTTTAACTTGAGGTTGACTAACAATAACTGGGGTAACCATTACTTTTGTTATTTTAGTATCATCTTTGTTTTTAAATAGTTCACTAAAAGAGAAAACTCCTACCAAATTATCATTTTTAGATAAAACATATACATAATTAATTGATTTAAAATTTTGTATATTTTCAATTAATTCTCTTTTAACTTCACCAATAGTTTGATTGCTATGACAAGTTGGTACTTTTGTTGTGACATGATGTCCAGCAACCCCTGGAGGTAGTTTTAGTGATTCTAATTTTATTTTTGCATTTTCAAACCAAGTCATAAATTTATCATACTAGATTTATTATTTAAAATTAAGCTTAATTGAACTTAATTTCAATTTATAGGTATATAATCCAATTTAATGATTGAAAAATACACATATATAGTTCCTGATTTAGATTTAGCGAAAAAAACATTTACTTTCCAAAACTGTAGAGAAGCAGTCGCTAAATATGGTGAGAGTTCTTCAAGAGGTTTAGGTCAAACACTACATTTAGATGAAGACCAAGTCAAATTGTTATCGATCCTAGAGGCTCAGGGGATCAGTTTGACTGAAGGTCACAAGGTTGAGGTATACAATCCATCAATTCCTTTTATCCAAAATGGCGAAGAATATATTGCAGGTAGAGTAGAATTTTCAGGTAAGGAAGCAGAGCATCTTTCTACAGTAATATTTTTTAAATATAGCGGAGAGAAGTGGATACCAGAGGAGAGTCCAGTCTTTAATTTGCAGGATCCAAACATTGATATTATTAATGGTAGTCTGGTTCTATCTGGAGTGGAATTACAGGCTGGAGAAAAAGAAGGAGACATTGATTATAGAATGGCTTTTTATACTGGAGATGATATTAACAATTTAGAATTATTAACTAATGGTCCATGGGGCATGAAAGGGATTAGATTAATTCAGTTAGAAAATGCAAGAATCGGAGTTTACACACGTCCACAAGGAGAAAAAGGTGCTTTAGGTAATATTGGTTATATTGAAGTAGATTCTATAGAAGAGTTTAAAAATAATACTGAAGAGATAATTGATCAAGCTCCATTATTAAGTCATCGTTTTCCAAATGGGGAATGGGGTGGAGTAAATCAAGCAATGGTTTTACCAAATTCAACTAATCTAGTGATTGGTCATAGAGCTTACCGAGATGAAGAAGATAAACGACACTATTTCCCTTGGGCATTTATCCATGATCCCAAAACAGAAGCAATTACTGATTTAGGAATATTAGCTAGGAGAGATGATTTCCCTGAAGGGCCGGCAAAGGCTCCAGATCTTGTCGATATTTTATATAGTGCTGGGATTGTTCAAAGAGATGATAAGTGGTATTTATTTGTTGGTTTATCAGATGCACAAACTGGTGTAATTGAGTTAGAAAAATTATCAGATAATTTAGACGAATTATTAGATCTTCAATCCCAACATATACAAAAAAGTTAAATTTGTTGTTTAATCATTATATAAAATGATACACTCAGAACATGTCAATTCGTCCCATAGATTCACTACAAACATATTCACACCCAGACCAAGAATTTAGAAAAAAAGCAAGCATTACTGAATATATTCCAGACTCCGTTATTACACAGATAAAAGATAAATTTAAAGTAACGGGCTTGACCGAAGAGGAACTTAGCTTATTAGATAATATGAGCCAAAGAGAAGCAGTTGAATTATTTTCTGTTTTTCCTCCAAAAGAATTAGATAAAGTCGGCGTAGTTAGAGTTCAAGGAGTAACCTATCTAGCTCACCCCAAACCAATTCAATCAGGAGGTTTTGGTAGTATTTTTAAAGCCTATGATTTAAAAATGCTCCAGACTAGAGCCTTTAAAGTACCTAAAATTCCCCATAGAGAAAATTACGATGCTTTAAAAAGAGAAGCACAAACACACGCAAATGAACAACATCCTAATATTGTTCGAGTTTATGATTTTGTAGAAGATGCCCAGTCAACAATTCCAAACTTAGATCATAATTCTTTTATGGTAATGGAATATATGGATCCTAATGAAAGTGAAACATTAAGAGGTTCTACTGATATAAATCCAGAACAAGCTATAAATATAGTAAAACAAGTCTGTGATGCAATAAATTACTTATCTAAAAAGAGAAAAAGAAAATCAAGACATGTCGCTTTTGTCCCAAGTAAAGATCTTCAAGAAGAAGAAATTTCTCAGTTTCATCATGACATAAACCCCGGTAATATATTTATCAGAAAAGATGGTGCTGTAAAACTTTCTGATTTTGGGGCGGCTGATACTGTATATAAAGTCACTGGTACTATGGTTGGTTCTCCTCAATATATGAATCCAGAAAGTATGAGAGGTCTTAAAGTAGATGTCCGCTCAGAATTATTTTCTTTCACAACCGTAATTTATAACAAGATGACTAATAGTAGGTATTTTGCTCCTGATGCTAGTGAAGTTATGCAAGTTTTAAATGAAGTTGCGTTTAAAAATTATAATAAAATGACCCAAGAGTTAATAGATTATTGCGATACCCATGGACTTGATAAAATTAGCGTTCATAATTTTTTTCTAAAGGCTTGGCATAAAGAAATTGACCAAAGATTCCAAACTACAGATGAATACACAGGTGCATTTGAAGAAGCATTTACACCAAAGTCTCCATAAGCATATCAAAATAGTCCTTTTCTGTATCAAAAATGATATAATAACAACTTAAATTTAAATAAATTGAGATAAGTTGTTATTTATGAAAAACATTGTTAAAAAAGTTAAAAATCATTCTTTGTATAAATTAAGTTTGGTTAAGTTAAAAAAGGCAGAAAAGTTTGCTCTGCAAAAACCATTTGTTTCTCTCTTTATTATCCTCGCTATTTTATTTGTCGTTATCTCTATAAACTCTTTTCTTAGAAAACCTAAGGTAGAAGAAGTTGTAGAACAACAAATTAAAAAAGTTTCTATCTATTCAGTCGGAGAATCTCCAAGAATCCAAGTTTCAGCCAAAGTTGAAGAATCAAATGTTATTACAGTAGTTTCTCAGGCTGGTGGAGTTGTTCAATCTGTCTCTGTAGAACCAGGACAAAAAATTTGGGCATATCAACAGGTAGCTGGATTAAGCTCAAATTACTATGGAGGTAGTGCTGCTACTATCCAGAGACAAATGGCACAACTTCAAAATGAAAATGTATTAAATACTTTTGACACACAAAAAGATCTAATTGGTAAGCAAAGAGATCTTGCTAATCTTCAAGGAGATAACGCAGAAGAAATGAGAAAGATAGCTGATAGTTCTCTTGGTGAAACGAGAGCATTATTAACGCTTAACGAAACTATGTTAAATGGTGTTGATGGGGCATTACTTGGCGCTACTACTAGTGGGGAAGTAGCAAGTTTAACTGCTCAGAAATCTCAATTGTTAGCTGGAATTAATCAAATTAAATCTGGATTAAGACAAGCAGAGTATCAAGCCAATGAAGATAAACCTCCATATAATTTAGCTACTTCAGCTAAGGATTTAACTATCAAGCAACTTGAACTCCAAGAAAAAGCTTTAGAGATGAGTAAAGAAATTAGTAACCTTCAACTTAAATTAGCTAGAGTTCAAGAAGCAACAATGTATCCTGCCACTCCATTTGCTGGGGTTGTAGAAAGAGTCTTTATTAAAAAAGGACAAATGATTTCTCCAGGGACTCCAATTGCTACTATTAAAGCAAATACTGGTTCTACTCAGCTAGTTGCTCTTGTTTCTAAAGATATGGCATCTAAGGTAAACATTACTGAGCCAACTATAGTTAACATTGAAGGACAAATGGTGGAGATCTATCCTGATCATGTTTCTAATGTAGCCACTGATGGTTTACTTTATAGCATTGTCTATTCACTAGATAGCCAATATCAAAATAAATTAAATCATGGCAGTCATGTCAGTATCTCTTTACCAATCGGTTCAATTGATACTAATGCTGTTATACCTTTCTTGCCACTAGAATCAGTCCACCAATCAGAACAAGAATCTACTATTTTTGTGTTAAAAGACGGTAAAGTAATTAGTCAGAAAGTTGAACTAGGTAGTATCAATGGTAGATTTGTTGAAATAAAAAATGGTTTATCAGATCAAACTGCTGTCATTTTATCTAGAGATGTTATCGAAGGACAAACTGTTGAAGTTATCAAATAATCATTAATGAAAAAAACAATTAAGTCTTATCTCTCCCAGCTTAAATTTGAGCCTTCACTTACAAAGATGAGTATCGCTAAGTATTTAACTAATGTTAGATTAGTTGGACTATTTTTAATTGGGATTATTATCTTTGGTTTATTTAGTTTCTCTAGCTTACAAAGAAGACTTAATCCAGAAATCTCAATTCCAATTGTTTCTGTTATCACAGCTTTCCCAGGAGCTGGTCCCGGCGAAGTTGAAGAGCTAGTTACTATTCCATTAGAGAATAAATTAACTAATGCAAAAAATCTTCAAACTCTTTCTTCAAACTCTACAGATAATGTCTCTGTTATCACTGCAGAATTTTCTTCTAATGTTGCCGTTGATGATGCCAGACAAGAAATTCAAAAATTAGTTGCACAGGTAAATAATTTACCAGAAGATAGCTTAGAACCTTCTATTAGAGAACTTGATTTTGAGAATGTTCCTGTTTGGGAATTTATTTTAACTACAGATGGTTCAAGAGCTACTTTGGAAAAAGCAGCTAATGTTATAAAAGATGAGTTAGAAACAAATAATAAAATTGATCGTTTAACTATTTCTGGAATAGAAGAAAAAGAAATTCAAATTATTTTAGATCCACAAAAAGTAGCTGATTATGGAATCACTCCAATGCAGCTTTCTGGAATAATTTCATCTAGTACAAAATCTTTGCCTGCCGGAAAAGTTAAAACAGATAGTAATGCCTATACTTTATCTTTAGGGAGTAGTATTAGTTCAATTGATGAAATTAGAAATATTCCTTTGAGAATTAAAGGAGCTCAAGTATTACTTGGTGACTTAGCTGAGGTTAGATATAAGAGTGGAGTAGAACAGAAGCGAAGTTATGTTTCAAATAATGGAGTAGTTAATCAATCTGCTGTTACTATATCTGTTTATAAAACAAGCTCTGCTGATATTACAGATGCGCAGCAAACTGCTGCAGTAATTGTAGATGATGTAATATCTAGATTTGATAATAAAGTTGAGATTATTGATTTAGAGAATGTTGCTAATGATATTTCTGAGCAGTTTTCAGAACTTTACTCCAATTTCTCTAGCACTATATTTTTAGTCTTTGCTACATTGTTTATTTTCCTTGGATTAAAACAAGCTCTAATTGCTTCACTCTCTATTCCTTTAACTTTCTTTATCTCTTTCATTACGATGAGATTAACTGGTCAAAGCTTAAACTTTTTAACTCTTTTTGCACTTTTGATTGGACTTGGTCTACTTGTTGATGATGCGATTGTGATCATCTCAGCTATGACTACATATTATAAAACAAAGAAGTTTTCTCCAACACAAACTGGACTATTAGTATGGAGAGATTTCCTTGTGCCAATTTGGACTACAACTATTACTACTGTTTGGGCATTTGTTCCATTACTACTTTCTAGTGGAATCATTGGTGAATTTATTAAACCAATTCCAATTGTTGTTTCTTCTACATTATTAGCTTCCACTACAGTTGCTGTTTTGATTACTCTTCCAATGATGATGATCTTACTTAAGTTCTCAGTTCCAAAGAGAGTAGTGGTCTTTATGAAATTCTTAACTGGTTTAATTGGTTTATTTGTTTTAAATAAATTAACTGCGGGTCAGCCACTAGGACTTCTTATCTTTGTTTTATTACTCTTAGCTCTATTCTTAATTTTAAGATGGAAGAAACACTTTACAAAAACTTTATTACCAGCAAAGAGAACAAAACAGATTACTAAATTTGCAGGAGGTGGTTTTATCAGTATGGAAAAGATCAGTGAGAGATATAAGAAGTTTATAAATAGAATTTTAAAGTCAGCCAGTAGCAAGAAAAAAATAGTTGCAGCTGTGATTATTATTTCTTTATTCTCATATGCACTTGTCCCTCTTGGTTTAGTTGTTAATGAGTTTTTTCCAAAGACTGACTCTGAATTAATCTTTGTTACCTTAGAATTACCAACTGGTTCAACTTTAAATAAAACAGAAAGTATGGCATTAAATGTTTCAGAGGCACTCTTAGAGATTGAAGAAGCTGAGATGATAAATACTGAGATAGGTAAAGCTAACAGATCTTCTTCACAAAATTCTTCTGCAGGAGATAATTTAGCAGCTATTAGCTTAAGACTCAAACCAACAGAAGATAGAAAAAGAAGTTCTGATGATATCTCAAAACATGCCAAAGAGATTATTAATCGATATGGAATAGATTCAAGAGTTTATGCACAAAGTGGTGGGCCACCAGCTGGTAGTGATGTCACAGTAAAAGTAATTGGAAAAGATCTTTCTGAGTTACAAAATATTGGAGATAAGATTGAAAATAAACTTGGTGAAATTGAAGGTACAAAGAATATTGATCGTTCTATTAATCAAGGTAATAGTAAGATTGTTTTCAAACCAAATCCAATTAAGTTAAATGAGCATGGCTTTACTCTGCAAGATATTTCTTTATGGTTAAGAACGGCAGTTAGTGGTTTTGAATTGGCAGAAGTAGACTTTAATTTATCAGAGGAAGAAACAAAAGTGGTCTTCTACCTTTCTGATAGTTTGTTAAGTCCTGAGGAAATATCCGAAATATCTATTTTAGGACAGAAAGGTTCAGTCCCATTATTAGAGCTTGGTGAATTAGTATTAGAACCAACTCCTTCTGTAATTACCCGTGAGAATGGTAACAGAACTTTAACTATTACTTCTGATATATCTACTGGATTTAATGCCGGAAAGATTAATGCAGAAATTTTAGAATATTCTGATAATTTAGAAATTCCAAGAGGATATTCTTTCGCTACTGGTGGAGCTAATGAAGAGAATCAAAAATCTGTTCAATCTATTATGCAGGCAATGGTTTTATCACTCTTACTTATTGTTACAACAATGGTTATTCAACTAGGCTCATTTAGACAGTCTTTAATTGTTATCTTAGTTATCCCACTTGCTATTTCAGGTGTATTTATTATGTTTGCTTTGACTGGAACTCCATTATCATTCCCTGCTCTTATCGGAGTCTTGGCTCTGTTTGGAATTGTGGTTAATAATTCAATTATGGTTGTAGATAAGATTAATCAGAATATTAAGATTGGGATGGAACAAATTGATGCTATTAGTGATGCTGCGGCAAGTAGATTAGAACCAATCTTCTTCTCATCACTTACTACTATCATTGGGCTAGTACCGATCACTTTATCTGATCCCCTGTGGCAAGGACTTGGAGGAGCTATTATCTCTGGATTAATGTTCTCTGGTGCTGTGATGCTTCTTATTATTCCTGTTTCTTATACCTATTTCTTTCCAAAGAAGTAATAAATAAATATTATATTGACTGTGTTTTTTTATTGTCATTACTGTCATCGACCTAATTTATAATCTCTGCTATAGTAAACTCAAATATGGGTTCTACACCTCTTGCCAATCTTTCTCCATTAGATGGTCGCTACCATATCATTTCGATACCCTTAGCCAAAAAGTTCTCAGAATCTAGTTTAATCTCACACCGACTTAAAGTAGAGATTTTATATTTACAATTTCTTTCCAAAGAAAAAATAATACGTTCTTTTACAAAAAAAGAAAATATATTTCTTAATAAATTAATCGATATAAATTCTGATGGTATTAATCAGGTAAAGATAATTGAACAAGAAACACGACACGACGTTAAAGCTGTTGAATACTATTTAGCAAGTAAGTTGAAAGGAACTTCACTTGAAGATTGCATTTCATATATTCATTTAGGATTAACTTCTGCTGACATAAACAATCTATCATATAGATTGATGATAACTTCTGCACATAAGGAAGTTATGCTACGAAAGTTAAAAGAAGTTCTTAAAGAACTTAGTAGTTTTAGTGATCAGTATTATTATTTACCAATGCTAGCTCGGACTCATGGACAAGCAGCTATTCCTACTACTTTGGGTAAAGAAGTTTCTGTTTTTGGGATGAGGTTATTAAAACAAGTTGAGAAATTAGAAGAGTATCAGTTAACAGGAAAGCTTAGTGGAGCAGTTGGTTCTTTTCAAGCTTTGGATTTTATTAAACCAGAAGTTGATTGGATTAAATTTTCAACTAAATTTATTGCTTCTTTAGGTTTACAAGTTAACCTTCACACGACTCAAATTAATCCTGCTGATGATATTGTGGAGTTACTTAATATCTATCATTTAATAGGGGGAATATTAATTGATCTTAATCAGGACATGTGGAGGTATATTTCTGATGATTGGTTAGTTCAGGAGAGTAAGAAAGGGCAAGTTGGTTCTTCAACTATGCCACAAAAAATTAATCCCATTCAGTTTGAAAATAGTGAGGGAAATTTAACATTAGCTAATGGATTGATTGAAACAATAAATAGAAAGGTGGTAGTGAGTCGTCTCCAAAGAGATTTATCTGACAGTACTATAAATAGAAATTATGGCACTATTTTTGGTTACTGTTTAATTTCTTACAGTTCTTTACTTAGAGGTCTAAGTTCAATCAAACCAAATAAAAAAAAGATTGAAAGTGATTTAAATAAAAATTATTCTATTCTTTCCGAAGCTTTACAAACTTACCTACGATATGGGAATGATCCTCAAGCTTATCAAAAAGCAGCAAAGATGATGAAAGGAAAAAATATCAGCAAAGAAGACTGGGAGGAATTAACAAAGGATATTGATAAGAAATTATTTAATCTATCTCCATCCTCATATATTGGCCTTGCCTCAAAATTAACTAAATTAGCGACTAAGGATATTAATAATTTTTTACTTAAAACGTAAAGGAAAGTTTCTTTATGCAAAATATTAAAGATATTTATAAACAAATTTATAAAGAAAATAAGTTGTTTGGTGTAGATAAATTACTTAAAGAAAATCCTTTTAAAAAGAAAGGAAGAAGAGCTAACTCTGTGGCTGTCTGTGGAGGTGCTTTTGGAGATGAGGGTAAAGGTAGAATAACTGACGAGTTAACTTCTCTTTTATTAAAGAAATCAAAGGGTGCTGTTTTATATCGTGATAATGGTGGTTCTAATGCTGGCCATACTGTAGAAGTTGGGGACGTTAAGTTAGCTTTGCATCAACTTGGCTCTGGTGTATTTATCAAAAACTGTACGTCTATTTCAGGAAAAGGAATGGTTATCCACCCAATTGATATGGTAGAAGAAATTAATCAAGTGAAAGAAGCTAGTGGAG
>JAOUMD010000004.1 GCA_029881675.1 Minisyncoccota bacterium
ACGAGATTAAGTAGTCTTTAATTAAGATAATTAAGACCCTGGCTTTGGCTGGGGTTTTTTGTTGGTGTATAATCACCACTTGGTTAAATTTAGGTGTACAGCAGAGGAGAATTTTAATGCTGAGATATATCTGTATTTTTTTACTGAAGGTGTTTGGACAATATGACCAACTTTGGGAGCGAGCAATTGCTTGGGAAGTCGGTCAGTTGGGATTTGTTCTAGAATCTGATAAACAAATTGCTGAGGAGAAGGGTATCGTTCCCTTAAATTCAATTGAACGCTGGTTATTATTACCAGCAATCAAAGAAGAACAGAGATACCTCAGGGATTGTTTGGATGAAGAAGATAGAATTGTCTTAGGTCAGTAATTAACCAAATAATCAAAGGGCACAAGGTTTACACTTCCTTGTGCTTTTTTATTGCTCTAAATATGTGTCCCCACCTGGAATCGAACCAGGATCTAGCGCTTAGGAGGCACTTGTTCTATCCGTTGAACTATAGGGACTAAAATACCGCTTCACTTTCTCAGGGCAGGGTGAAGTAGGGTTACTGTTAAGATGTCCTGTTTATTTCAAATCTACTGCGTAGAAGTTTACCGGGGTCTCTGGGCTAAACGAAGTTAGGATTAGTAACTTGCTTCCATCAGGCCAGGGGTAGATGAAATTATCAGTAAATGGCCCAGAATAGACCGTTGTATCATTTGTATTATCATAAGTCTTTATATTGATTTTGTCATCACTAGCTACCACAATGTGTTTAGAATCAGGCATCCATTGGTATGTATTTGAAATGAGTGATGTGTAATATGTGCCATAGTTATCTGCTGTTTGAGCAGAGGTTGTCGCTTGAAGATTTACAAAAGCACTAGGGGATGATTCAAGATTCATAGGAGACTTGTTGTATAAATCATTTGCTAGAAGAAGTTTGGTATTTCCAGATTCAGTTGCTTCTTCTCCGACATAGAAGTTTTTATCTTCTTCTCGGTCATAGATATATATTTTGTTTGCCTCAATATTTCTTGATTCTGGCTGTGTATTTGTTGCCAAGACAGGAGGGATTAGACCTTCTGGAATTGTAAGTGACTCATCCGCTGTATAAATAAGTCTTTCTTTGTCTGGTGAGAGATAGACATTGTGAGCTGATTGTGTGGCAATTTGAATGATCTCATCAGGGAATTTACTAAGGAATTGTCTCTCTCTAAGATAGATTTCTTCTTCCCATGCAGAAAGAATTTGTTTCTTTTTAAAACTGACATCAGTAAGAAGTCTAAGATTATTCTTTTTATTAGATTCAAGTAACATCTCTTTGTTCTCTGTGATGAGCATGATCTCACTACTATCAGGTGACCAAATAAACTTTGCGTTTTCTAAGTCTAATAATGCTGAATCCTCTGCAATTTGAGTAGCATCTCTTTGGAAAAGAACCAGAGAATTGGAGAGGTCTAAAACATACAGTCCATTTTTTGCTGGTATAGTCGCAGAGTTTGTATAAAAGAGGAGCTTACTTCCATCTGGAGAAGGAGATACATTGCTTACCCCACTAAAAGTCAGAGGAGTAAGTTTTGGAACAATAGGGAAGAGTTGCGCGTTAGTTTGTGTAACAAGAGCGCCTTCTACTTGAAGGTTTTTCTCCCATGTATGGTAACCTTCTTTTTGAATTTTAACTTGGTAGTCACCTGGCTTAAGGTAAAGAGTGTCATCTGTAGCAGAGACTAATCTGTCATTTATATATACTTGAGCTCCAGTAGGGAAAGAGTTGGCACTAAGTAGACCAGTTTCTTTTGAGAGACCTTCATTGGTAAAGTGATATTTACCTTGGGCATATTGAATTGCTAGTATAGTTCCAGCAAAGATTGCGATGGCAGAAAAGAGGGTATAGACCACTCTGGGATTGAATTTAAACTTCATGTAGCTATTATATACTAAATCAAAGTTAAAAAAACCTTTTATGAGTTTAAAATTATTATCAAAGTTAGATAAGCTAATTGGCATAGATCTTGGTACTAGCCGAGTCAGGGTTTGGTCCAAAGGTCAGGATATTGTTATTGATGAACCCCCATGCATTGCAACCGATATGAATTCCGGTCAAGTATTAGCGGTTGGATCTGAGGCTGCAGAGATGGAAGGTCGAGTTGGATCTGATATAAAAGTCAGCTGGTTTATTGTGGATGGCCAAATTAGTAATGCCAGATTAGCCAAGGCATATTTTAAATTATTATTTAAGAAGAATTTTGGTGAGTTCATTTTGATAAAGCCGGTGGTAATGATTAGTATTCCAACAAATTTACCTCAAACAAAAAAGGATTTATTTTCAGAGATTTTCTATGATCTAGGGATGAGTGAGGTTTATACAATTAGTCAGAGTTTAGCTGCAGCAATTGGAGCAGGGGTGCCGGTCGCTGATGCATCTGGATGTTTTATCCTACAGATGGGAGCTGGAATTGTAGAAGGAGCAGTTATCTCAATGGGTAGAGTAGTAGTTACTGATTTTTCATATAATGCGGGAAACTTTCTTTCAGAAAAAATTGCCTGGGAGGTAAAGAAGGAGACCTTGATTGAACTTCCAGATCATGAGGTAGAACAGGTAAAAAAATTTGTTCATTTAGGTTTAAAAGAAAAGAAAAAGATTAAAGTTTCCGGTCAAGATTTAAAGAAGAGAGTTCCAAAAGAGATTAATGTTGAGAATGAAACAATTCTCCCTGTAGTTGAGAAAGTCGTAGAAAAATATGTTGAATTGCTTAATAATATTTTATCAAAAATACCACCTGAATTAACAACTGATGTAATTGATAAGGGACTTCTCTTATCTGGGGAGTACTCAAATTTAAAAGGATTGGAAGAATATTTAATCAAAGAGCTAAAGATTTCAGTTTCTTTGGTGGATGATCAAGAAAAGTCAGTTATCAAGGGTATTAGTTTTGTTTTAGAAAATTTGCATTTATATAAGGAAAGCTTAGGTTATGCCAGTTAAATTAGTATCGATTAATATTGAAGGAACAAAGCATCTTGAAGAAAAAGTATTACCTTTCTTAAAAAAACAAAATGCCGATGTTATTACTCTTCAAGAAGTTTTTGAAGATGATGTGGAAAGAATTAAACAAGTCTCAGGAATGGAGGGGTTCTTTTCTCCAATGGCTCATATTGCTCAGGAAAACACACCTATCCCAGAAAATAATGATGTCTGGGGAGTATTAGTACTTTCTAAATTACCAATTATTAGCTCAGGTTCTTATACCTACTATAAATATCAAGGAAAAGATGAGCTACCAGTTTTTTTCTCAACCAAGAATGTTAAGAAAATGAATAGAGTATTAAGCTGGATTACTATTCTTTCTGATAAAGAAGAGTTGACCTTTGCTACAACTCACTTTACTTGGTCTGCAAAGGGAGAAACCACTCCACTGCAAGAAGAAGCTTATCAAAACTTAGAAAGCATATTAGATAGATTGCCAATCTCGGTACTTACGGGAGATTTTAATGCTCCAAGAGGTAAAAAGATTTTTTCAAAGTTATCTGAAAGATTTAAGGATAATATTCCACAAGATATAGTGACAACAATAGACAATAACATCCACAAGGCACCAGATGAGATTAATCTTGTGGTTGATGGGTTATTTACTGCCAAAGGAATTAAGGTTTTAAATGCCCAGGTTGTCCCTGGTGTGAGTGATCACATGGCCATAGTGGGAATGATAGAAGTAGAAAATGTTTCTTAACTAAAGACTTTGGGCTAATTCTCTAAATTGATTGCCACGATCTTCGTAATTTTTAAACATATTGAAACTGGCACTGGCTGGGCTCATCAGGACAATATCTCCAACTTGAGCTTGTTCTTTGCTAATGGTGACAGCTTCAGACATGTCATGAGCAGTCTTATTATTATTTACCAAAGGATGATTGCTATCTAACTTCTTGACTGAATTTAGAATCTTTTCTCCAGTGGTGGGGAAGAGAACTAGGTATTTGACGTTATGGTCAATGATTATTTGAGCTAATTTATCAAAGTTAGCTCCCTTTTCTGATCCACCAGTGATAAGAATAATAGGTTTGTTTTCAAATGCTTTGAGAGCGGCAATTGTAGCCTCAGGAGCACTTGCTGCACTATCATTGTAGAATTTAACTTCATCTACTGTTTTGACCAGTTCAATGCGGTGAGGGACGCTTTTAAAGCTTGCAACTCCCTTACTAATTTCATCATCTGAGATATCTAAGATACGAGCAACTATTACAGCAGGAATTGTGTTGTATAAATTATGGACTCCAACTAGAGAAGAAGGGCTTTTTTTGATCAACTTAATTATTTCTTGGCTTTCTTGATCGCTGTCTTTGAGTGAGAAGGGAAGGTGTTCTCCTTGGCTGAGCTTTGCCATTTTTGTGGCAGTATCTGAGTCTGAGTTGTAGATAACGATGCTTGACTCAAGCTGAAATTTACAGATAGCAGTTTTTGCCTCAAAATATGTTTCAAAATTTGGGTAAAAATCAAGGTGATCCGAGGAAATATCTTGAATAATTGCAATCTGAGGACTGGTAGTTAGCTCTGCTAACTGATGGCAAGACATCTCAAGAACATAAGTTCGTTCATTGGGTTGATCATTATTTTCTAAAAGTCTGAGCGGTGGTACACCGATATTACCTCCAAGAGCAACATCTACTTGGGCATGCTTTAGTACATGAAAAATTTGAGAAGTAGTAGTGCTTTTTCCTTTAGTACCAGTAATACCAATAGTGATGGGCTGATTTTCTAGTGACTCAATCAAATCAAAAAATAGTTGAGTATTGGATTGTAGTTTCTCTGGTGGAACGTCTAGCTGATATTTTTCTTTTAGAACTATTTCTGAGATACCTGGAGTTTTAAAAACAAAGTCAAAAGCACTATCTTGTACTTTATTTGTCTCAATTTTTTTTACATTCTTATTATGTTCTAGTAGAGAAGACCAAGTGGGATCAAGTTCTTTAAGAGGTTTAGTATCTGTGACAAGAAGATTTATCTCTTTAAGATGGGAAAGCAAAAATTCAGCTGTGCTGAGTCCTTCTCTAGCCATTCCTAAAATAAGGATAGTTTTATTATTTAGTTTGGAAAGCTCTTTGGTGAACATATTTTATAATTCTATCAAATTCTGTTGGTAGTGAATTTTTATCATTCCAACTCTCTAATATTACCTTACTACGTTTTTCCAAATTTGTTTCATTCGGAAGTATTTCTTTTTCAAATAATTTTGTTATCTTGCTTAACTCTTTGATATCTTTAGACTCTTTTTGATGACACAAATGCATGGCGACAAGACTCTCCTCATGAGTACCTACGCAGTCGAGGGGTTTTTGATGAGAATAGCCAAGTAGCTCTTTGGTTGTGTCCCACAATGATATATTGTTTAATAGATTGACGCCAAAAATATTAGTCATTTTTTCTTCATCGAGGAATGGGTAGAGGATAATATATGCAAAGAGGCATTTTGAACAATTACAGCACCAGCTATTCTTAGTTTGATTCTTATTACAGCTCTTAAAGATTGGGAAATAGGCATTTTCTTTGGAAAATAACTTTGCGATTTGTAATTCATAAAGAGGTCTGAGTAAAGAGAAGTAAAATGGTGAAGGCTTTGGGAGGAATTTTTCTACATATTTTTGAAAGTTTTCCTCGAGTTCAAAGCTTTTTGAGTACTGATGGTTTACAGGGTGATCTTTATAAATGACACTCTCTTCATTGGAGCTTCTTTCATTGGATATAGAGATGTATTTTAGATTAAATAACCGAGCAACAAATAGACTCAGAAAGGCCAAATATGATGAAAATGGAGTATGTCCATTAAGGTATCCTGCCTTATTTAGTTCAATTAATTTAGGGTCTATTACTCGAGTAGCGGTGATAAAAGGGAGACTTGGGTTTAGCTTTACAGTCTCTTTTACAGCTTCAATAGGGTTAAGGGCAAACAGTGAAATAGGTTCTTTATATTCTTTTTTTAGTACCTCGAGGGTGACCAGAGAGTCTTTGCCACCTCCTAGAGGAACTAGGACTCCATTAAGTTGTACTTCTTTAGGATTAGATCTTGAGAGGGAAGGGGAAGTTTCTTGAGAAGAGCTAGTAAATTTTACAAAGTCTGTCTTTGTAAAGTCGATTTGGTTTACATAAAAGTATTCACCCATTCCCTTGAGGAGAAGGTCTTGCCAGAAATTTAGCTGATCTGGTGATAGATCTTCAGCTTCAATTTCTATCTCTTGAGGGGCTGCGGCTTTCCAATAACTATAAATTTCAGCCATCCCAATATGAAATGCATAATTATTTATCTCACTACTTGAGAGAGTATCAATTTGTTCTTGGTTAATACCATGGATCGTTACTGTAGGATAAAAGTGAATGTCAGGGGAGAGGACGAAGTGAGTGGTGATGGTTAAATCGGATCCACTCAATTTATAGTCAACATTTTTGTAAGTTAGTTTTTGGTGCTTTTTTCTTAGTTCATCAATCTTCATATGCTTATTATAGACAAATTATTTAATGATTGTCGCTTTTAAAGAGGGAATTGAGTTTATTTACTGCTTTACTCAAGACAAAAGGTACTCTAGATTATTAAAAAAGAAGAAATGACCATATTCTTTATTATTTTTGCAATGAAATTGTTCGCCTTATTTTCGCTTTTTTTTGAACAAAAAATGCAAAACCGAAGTAAAGCCGAAGTATTTTTTGCAAATTTTGATGAAAAAATGTTTTGGGTGTGTATGTTAACTAAAATTAGCAATTTTTATCCAAAAAGTGTAAGATTAAGTAAATACGCTTGGGGTGAGCTTCGCCTAAGGCTCATAAATAATATATAAGACAAATGACAATAAAGACTGATAACTCCTTTCATTTTCGAGGCAAAGATGTTTTTGGCAAAGGTCATGACCAATTGCTAAAAAATCTCAAAAAGTCACTTTCCAGAGAAAAATCTCAAAATAGACCATTTTTGGTTTTTACACCAAATCCCGAACAGATAATGCTTGCCGAGTCTGACTCAAGTTTTAATCAAGTCCTTCAACGAGCAGATATCTTAGTTCCAGATGGAGTAGGACTAGTGATAGCTTCAAAAATCCTTAGCACAAAAGATAATCCAAAGATCAAAGAAAGAATTCCAGGAAGACTGTTGGTTGAAGATATTATTAAAATTGCAAAAGAGGATAACCTTAAAGTTTTGCTCATCGGTGGGAAAGATTATTCTCAAACAGGAATGATTAAGGTAAATGGGGTAGACATTGATTGGACTAATGGTTACTTGGATGCTTTCAATCCAACAGAGGGTGAAGAGGTCGCATTACAAAAAAGAATCCAGCAAGTAAGTCCTGATATTATCTTTGTGGCTTTTGGTGCACCAATGCAAGAGAAATGGTTGGTGCAGCATAAAGAATTTTTGAATAAGACAAATGTGAAGTTGGGGATGGCAGTAGGAGGAAGCTTTGACTACTTACTAGGTTTTGTCCCGAGTCCACCTTCCTGGGTCAGTAAAATGGGCTTTGAATGGTTATTCCGATTAGTTGTACAGCCATGGAGATTTAAAAGACAACTTAAATTGATTAGTTTTATGATGCTTGTCTTTGAAGAGAAGTGGCAAATGATGTAAAACTAAAAATGACAAGCATATAGCTTGTCATTTCATATATTTTTTATTTAGCGACTATTCTAATTCTGTTTCTGGAGTCATACCGAGTAACCAAAGGACAGCTTCTTTCTTATATCTTCTGTCACCTCGAGAGTTAATCCTAATAGCAGGAAGTTTACCTCTTTTACCCCATCTTTTGATAGTTAGGGGAGAGACTCTGAGTAAATCAGCGACCTCTCTGACTGTTAATAGATCTGGCAAGTTCTTGATATCTAACTTGCTAGCATCATCAACTCGTCCGGTTTTCTTGTCTTCGCTGGCGTTAATGTCTGTCATGAGATTTTAATTTCCCTAAGTAAATTAATAATATATCTGGTAAGAAAATAGAACAAACTTGTTTCTATCTATTCTTAAAGTAGCAGAGTATGTGTAACTGGGTCAAGGAGTAGTTTTAGTCGAGAGATCGGTGTTTAATTAAGGATAAAATGTTTTGCACGAGAGCGTCTGATAATATTTTTAAGCAAGTCCTATATTATTTTGATGTTCATAACTTGTGGAATACTTCTCAAGAAGAGTCAATTGTTTGTAATAAAAAACCACCCGTTTCCAGGTGGTTTCTTATTTCTTTTAAAGAATTAAATAATAAATTATTTAAGTTCAACTGTACAACCAGCTTCTTCGAGGTCTTTCTTAGCAGCATTTGCAGCTTCTTTTTCAGCACCTTCAAGAACAGTTTTAGGAGCAGCTTCAACAAAAGCTTTAGCTTCACCTAAACCTAATTCTGGTTTGAGTTTTCTAACAGCTTTAATAGCTGCGATCTTGTTAGTTCCGCCTTCTTTTAAGATGACGTCGAATTCAGATTGTTCTTCTACAGCAGCAGCTTCGCCTGCAGGAGCAGCCATAGCAACTGGAGCAGCAGCGCTTACACCAAATTCATCTTCTAATGCTTTGACTAAGTCAGCAACTTCCATTAAAGAAAGTTTCTTGATCTCGTCAACGAGTTTTTGCAGGTTATCTGCGAGTTTTTTGTCTTCAGACATATTTTTATCCTTTCAGATTTTATAATTATTTTTTATCACTAATAGCTTGTAATGCATAAACAAGGCTTCTTGGGACTGCACTAAGAACGTTAGCCATTCCGTAAGCAGGACCTTGAATTCTTGAGATAAGAATAGAGATAAGTTGATCTTTGCTTGGAAGTTTGCTTAGAGCTTCAACTTCTGCAACAGAGAGGACCTTATCATCCATAACTCCTTGTTTAATTTCGAGTCTATCGTTGTCCTTATGGAAAGCGAATAGAGCTTTAACAGCAGCGACAGCATCATTATTTGAGAAAACTAAAGCACTCATACCCTTGAGGGAATCAGAAACTTTACCTTTACCAATAGCAATGTCCATCAAGGTGTTTTTTGTGACTAAGATTTCTCCGCCAGCTTCTTTGATAGAAGTACGAAGTTTTACTTGGTCACTACCAGATGTACCTGAGTAGTCGATAACGACAGCAGACTTAGCATTTTTTAGCTTGTCTTGAATCAGGGCCACTTGGGCTTGATTGTGTGTATTTGGCATGACTTTTACTTTTTTATAATTAATTAACAAAATAAATTTGTCTTAAAAAGTGTGTGTAAGTACTGAGGAAAAGGGTAAACGTAGAGAAATCTAGTTTATGAAGTAATCCTCGGCGCGACTTACTTTGCACGCTGTCTTAAGACAAGTGAAATTATAACATAATGTTTTAGAAAGGGTAGTAGAGGGAATTTGGGTGGATGATAGGGAGGTTAAAGATTTATTGGTTATCATAACTTAACCCTATAACTATGATATAATTTCAGACTGTTCTTTAAGTTTTAATCCATAAGTTGAGCAAAGCTCAAAGGAGGTACAACCTTGGTTAAAAAAGCCTTGGTTCTGAAGTTTGGTGGCTCTGCCACTGTGGGAGATAATGGGTTAAATCCAGACTATATAGAGTGTTTCTTATTTGCTCTAAGTCTTTATTTAACATCAATGTATGAAAAGGCTGTTTTCATTGTTGGTGGAGGACCACCTGCTCGAAAGGCTTTAAAAGAGCATGGAGAGATTGCTGGTCCATCAATTGCTCTAGAGTTGACAAGGAAACATGCTCGTCAGCTTGGTCAGGAGATATGTAGAATCGGTATGCCAGTTTGTGGCACAGTCCCAACAACTTTTTTGGAACTCCGTCAAGCTATCACCGATACAGATTTCGGAGTAGCGGTAGGAGGATTAGAGTTGGGTCAGACTACAGATGCTATCGCCATGTCAGCAGCAGGGATTCTGACAAACAGTGGTTATGAAGTGTCATTAGTTGTTCTTTCAAACATCGAGGCAATCTATAATATGCCACCTGAGATGGTTCAGGCTAGGGCAATAAAGCAGGCATCTTTAGATTGGTTTCTTGAAGAAAGGATCTTGCTTAATGATCCAAGCCTCTTCAAGGATGGAATGAATGTCCCTCTTGATCCGATTGCAACAGGTCGGTATCAAGTATTTGCTCAAAAGGTACCGTTGTACTTCACAAAAGCAGATAACATCGCTGGAGTGAGACAGTTCCTTTCTGGTGAAAGTCCAGATAGCGGAACACTGATTGCTGATGGGGTAGAACCATGTTTTTACTTTTGAAGAGTCAGCAGAACAGATATACAAGAATGATCAGTGTCGAAACTGGTCATTTTTTTTGTTTATTGAGCTAAATAGTGGTTAAAACCACCCTGGGAGGTAATCCCAATACTTGAGTAATAGTATTGTAAGGCTAATAGATATCACCACTACAGATTGGTGTGTAATTTGCATTAAGATATATCCCTTTTGTTGTGATATTTCCCCAAGGAATGGTTTAAATGATTTAAGGTGTCCCTCTAAATTATGGGGGTGGTGTTTTGGCCTGTGGAACTGTTGTAAGAAGAAGTAAAGAGCTTCCCCAGAAGAACGAACTGACCAGAATATTCCAATCAGCAATAAACCAACTCTTAAGTCATGACTTATCCAAGTAATGATGACAAAGATTAAATGGAGAAGACTAAAGACTAATAAGTCCTCCCAGACAAAAGCTCCAATAAAACTAGCCCATTGATAGACGAACTCTAAACTATCTTTGCTGTTATAAACCTTACTCCAAGAAACAAGAAAATAGAGAACAAAGATTAAACCAAGAGAAAAAAGTATAAATGACATAACCTCGGGCAGGTTAGCTGATAACTTAAGTGATTGTATCACCTGATATTTGCTTGAATTTAATAGAGATGAGATGATAAGGTATCAGAATATTCACAGTATCTAATTAGTCTACATCTCTATGGGAAACAAATTACAAAATACAGCTACTCTAGTTAATAGAGTTGTTCATAATGAAAAATATATCCAATGTACTTTTGAGTTAGAGGAGTCATTTTCTCAAAGACCACAAGCAGGTCAATATGTTTCATTCAGACTTGGAGAAAGAAAAGAAATCCGTTCATACTCAATTTGTAGTATGCCTTCAGACTCTAAAAGCTTTGATTTGATGGTTGATGTTACCCCACAAGGGATTGGGACAACTTTCCTCCAAAATGCTGAAATTGGTACCCAGGTAGAGCTCTTAGGTCCATTGGGAAGGTTTGTATTGAGTGAAGGAATAGAGAACAAGAAAGTATTCTTAATTGGCACAGGATCAGGCGTAGCTCCTCTTAGAGCAATGGTACTGGATTTACTTAGGAATAGAAAAACAACTCAGCAAGTTACTCTAATGTGGGGAGAGAGATTCTCTCAGAATCTAATTTGGCAAGATGAGATGAAAGAATTAGAGAGTAAATTCCCAAACTTTAAATTTATCCCAGTAATATCAAGACCAGCAGAGACTGATCAATGTGCAAAGGGTAGAGTAACTGGTTGTATTGATCCAATGCATTTAACAGAGAATACCGAGTATTACCTCTGTGGAGGTAAAGCAATGATTGAAGAGACTATGGAGATACTTCAGAAGAAATGGGTAGATAGGTCAGTGATCTTCCATGAGAAGTTTGATTAATTGGTCTTAGTCAAATAGTTTGTCTGTATTAATACGAATGGAACCAGTACCTTCACAAGGCATTCCTCTCTCAAATTTTTCAGATTGGAGTTCTTCGTCATAATCTATAATTGCATCAATCATATAATCTAAAAAGTCTTCTAAAGATCCACTAAATTGCCAATTATTGTTTTCTCCGGTTTCTGCTCTAAAGTCAGAATTCCAAACTCTCTTTTTTGGTAATTGAAATTCAACTAAGTATTTATCATTATTTGCATCAGAATCATCTTTAATAAGTCGAATTCTAAATCTGACATACCTTCTATTTTCGAGCTCTTCCCATTCTCCCATCAGGTCAGTAAAAAGCCCACCTCTTTTTGCCATGTCATTCATCGTTTTAACATATTCAGAATGATCTGATGGCTCTGTGTAACCATCCCATTCTTCCCATGGGTATAGTAAAACAAACTTTAATTCAATCGATAATTCTTCCAAATTTTCTTCAATAATTAAACTAGAATCATATTGTCCCTCGATATCACCATTCTTTTTCTTTTTACCCACCTTATCCCAAAAAGTTCTAATAGCTTGACGTAAATTTAAATCTTCGGAAATTTTTAATAGTTCTGCCCACTCTGGTCTTAGTCTCAATTCTTCGTCTCTGAATGATTCTTCTTGCTTATCTTCAGCTGTAATCATTTGTGATATGACAGCATCAGCACTACGTTGTAATGATCTCTCATCAATTTCTAATTTAAGTCTTTGTTCAAAAGTTAAGTGTTCTTTATTGTTAGGCATATTGTGTAAAAAAAATCCACTTTCCAATGGGCAAGTGGTTTATAAATAAATTTCTGAAAATAATTATAACATGTTCTTGTTAAATTATAGTTTTAAGCTTGTTTAATCAACCCTATGATCACCTATTTCTAATATTTATTTTCAAGTTCTTTAACCTCATTACTTAGTCTTTAAGTTAAAGTAATATTGATCTAAGTCTTTCTGGCGGAAGTGGAGGGATTCGAACCCACGAAGCCCGAAGGCTCACGCTTTCCAAGCGTGTGCAATTGGCCACTATGCGACACTTCCATTGCTTTCAGACTTGAATTATATCATCTATCATCTGTGTAGAATTACTGATATTTATTCCTACTCAAGCGGGGTATACATCCATTATGCATTGTGCATTATGCTATACTTATTTATTAAATGAAAAATATTTATTTTACACATCCAATGAAGAATACCTGTCTCCAAATTATTTGGGTCCAGCGGGGTGTGTCGTAACAAATATTTAAAAAAATAAAAACTACACCCCGCACAAAGAAGCGGGGTTTTTTAAATCCCTAACGGGGAAGAAAGGCAATCATGGACGGTGTACAGCGAGTTCCATATAGCAGAAAAGCATTAGAAAACTTAGCAATGGCGCTTCGCGTCGATACTGCAGCTATTTGGTTCAATCCTACAACCAGCCGTGTTGATCTAAAAGAAACTAGGAGAGATGAAGATCTTGACGAGTTAATGGAAGCCGAGGAGTAAATAATTACTCTCGAGTAGACATGATATAATATTCTCAATGTTATTGAAGAAGTTTCTTTTACCAACCACTACCACCACAACGATGAAGCGTTAGGGAGGTTTAGTGTTTAAAAGAAAACGAGACCTCCCGAAAGGGGGGTCTTTTAGTTTTGGAGACCTTTTGGGCGCAAAAGTTAAAACACACGTGTAATAAAACATTAATAAAAAGGAATAAATATAGTTTTAGAGTACAGAGTAGCGTCAATATAAAATGTTTAAAAACTATTCGGGTTTGGTTAAAATTCGGTTACAGAATAGGGCTTTTATAGGTTATGATTATTTTATAGAAAAGTACCTAAGAATATTAAGAAAAAAGTTATGAAAAAAGATAATAAAGAGTATCTATTTAAATTGCGTCATTCAGCAGAGCATGTCTTGACTCAGGCAATGGTTAATCTCTATGGAAGAGATAAGATTATTATGGCCATGGGTCCTGCTACAGAAGAAGGGTTCTATTTTGATTTTGAGACAAAAGATATCAAGGTATCAGAAGAAAATTTTTCCAAGATTGAAAAAGAAATGTATAAGATCGTTAATAAAGGTTTTGATATTACTCGTCATGAGATTGAGATTAGTGATGCTAGAGAATTATTTAAAGATAATTCATATAAGCAAGAATGGCTTGATGAGATTGAAGCAGCAGGAGAGAAGGCAACTGTTTATTGGACAGGAGAGCCTAATGCTGAGGGTAGTTTTGTAGATCTTTGTAAGGGTCCTCATATTGATAATACAAAAGAAATTGGAGCTATTAAGTTACTTAGTGTTGCTGGGGCATATTGGCGTGGTGATGAGAAAAACCAGATGTTAACTCGTATTTACGGGACTGCATTTGAAAGTAGAGAAGAGCTTAAGGCATATCTTCATATGCTTGAAGAAGCCAAGAAAAGAGATCATAAGAAACTTGGTAAAGAGTTAGACCTCTTTACTTTCTCTAACTTAGTTGGAGCAGGCTTACCGCTTTGGACTCCAAAAGGCACTCTAATTCGTAATATTCTGGAAGACTATGTCTGGCAACTTCGTAGTGCCAAAGGTTACCAAAAAGTCACTATTCCTCATATTACAAAAAAGGATTTATATGAGACTAGTGGCCATTGGGCAAAGTATGAGGATGATTTATTTAAGATTGAGACAAGAGAGGGACACACATTTGCTATGAAGCCAATGAACTGTCCTCATCATACTCAGATTTATGATCACGTCCCAAGATCCTACAAAGATTTACCTCAAAGATATAGTGAGACAACTATGGTTTACCGTGATGAACAATCTGGTGAGTTAAGTGGTCTTTCTCGTGTCAGATGTATTACCCAAGATGATGCCCATGTCTTTTGTAGAGAGTCACAACTTGAAGATGAGATGTTAGCTATCTGGGATATTATTGAGACTTTTTATAAAGATACAGGTTTCCCTAAACTAGAAGTGAGATTATCCCTTCATGATCCAGAGAAGATGGAGAATTATCTTGGAGAAGAAGAAGATTGGCAACGTTGGGAAGATGGTTTAAGAAATCTAGCTAAAAAGCGTGGAGTAGAGTTTGTCGAACAAAAAGGCGAGGCAGCTTTCTATGGTCCTAAGATTGACTTCATTGCATATGACTCAATTGGTCGTGAGTGGCAAGTTGCTACAATTCAGGCTGATCGTAACATGCCAAAAAGCTTTGATTTAAACTGTGCCAATGAAGAAAATGAAGTAGAAAGAATAGTCATGGTCCATGCTGCAATCATGGGTTCAATAGAAAGATTTATGTCTATTCTAATTGAGCACCATGCAGGAGCATTCCCAGTTTGGATATCTCCAGTACAGGCAGTTGTTCTCCCTATCTCAGATAGACATTTAGAGTATGCAAAAGAAGTAGCAGCACAAGCATTAGAGTTAGGTCTTCGTGTTGAAGTAGTAGATACTAATGAGAGTCTTTCTAAAAAGATTAGAAATGCTCAAAAAGGCAAGATTCCATATTCATTAGTAGTTGGTGACGAAGAAGTAGAGAAGAAGACAGTAGCTGTGCGTAGAAGAGGTGAGAGAGAACAAGAAGTGGTCTCTGTAGATGAGTTCTTGGCTAAGTTAGTTAAACAAGATCAGGATAAATCTTAAATATAATTTGTTATATAAAAGTAAACACCCTCGCTAGCAGTTGCTAGGAGGGTGTTCTTGTATCTTGAGCATTGGCTATGCTGTGTGCAATATAGCTAATGCATCTTCTAAATTGGTTTGAATGTTCATGAACGTATCTAGACCGGTCATCGCAATCTTATCTGTAACATTGTGGTGACAAGATTCAACAAAGATCAAGAGTTTATTCTCGTTTGCGTAGCGAATGAAGACCATCAGTCCTTCTTGAGACAGCTTTTCAAGCTGTCTCATATTGATGATGATCTTTTTTTCTTCTACCTTACCAAGAACATCCTCTAACTTGTCTCTGTCTTGAAAAGCTGAGTCAAGCAAACCATAGCAGAAGGTTCCAGACAGGCTGACTATCAAAACATCATCCTGTACTTCATGAGTTATATTAAGCATCTCCATGCTCCTTATCTCTAAAGTTACATCTTTTGAGGATGTAACCGCTTAATTTAGGTGTCAATTATATCACTTTATATCAAAAGAAGATCGGTATGTCAGAAAATTATGTTTAGGCTGCTATGGGATCTGGATTATTTCCTGTAAGGTTTACAAGAGCGAGTGGGTAAAAATCTGTGATATCTAAGTCTTCCAATGCTTCTATTTCTGTAAGAAAAGTTTTATAAAAAGAGCTAAAGCCAGTTACTTCAGCGGCATCAAATTGTTCTTTATTTGGAAAGACAACTCTAGTCTCAACTCCAAGTAGTTTAGCTTCTCTGGTAATTTGGAGGATCATTCTGAGGCATGTGCTCCCAGTCCCAGATTCAAAATGGGCCACAATAAGAGCTTTATTAATTAGTTTGAGGGCAGTATATGATTGGTGAAATATTTCTGTACCACCATTGATTTGCCCATTCCAATTAATATCTAATTTTCCATTGTCACCATTGCGGTAGAATTCCATCTGAGATGAAGCCATTAATAGAATATTAGTACTAAAAAGCTCACACGTATAGTGTGAGCTTTTCATACTTTTTATTAATTATTAGTTATTTATTGATAAATAGCCATTAATTAAGTTTGTTTTTATTTTTCTAATTGAACTTTAACACTAGGGCTCATAGTAGAACAAAGGTTAAGTTTTACAACTCTACCTTTGAATCCATTAAGAAGTGCCTCAACATTTGCAGCAAGTTCTTCTGTAGTCATGCTTGTTTTACCAACACCGACATGAACTAAAGGAGCTTTTCTTTCAGTTTTGATCATGACTTTACCAGCTTCAAGTTCTTTTTTCTTAGCTTCTGGGTTTGTAGTTAAAGTACCACTCTTAGGGTTAGGCATTAAACCTTTTGGACCTAAGACTCTAGCAAACTTTGTAAGCTTAGACATGTCTGAAGGTGTAGCAATAAGGACATCAAAATCAATATTACCTGCTTCAATATCTTTAATTACTTTGTCAGAGAAGATAGTAATTTTAGATGCTTTACCAGTAGAGTGAGGGAAACTAATGTTTGCATTAATTCCAGCCTCTTTTACTACTAAGTGAGCTTCAACTGTACCGTCAAATTTAGAATAAGAAAGAGATTTAACTAGCTCAAGAGCTTTGTTAAGATCATATCTTTTAGTCTTATCTAATTTAGATCTAGATAAAGTATATTTTTTACTTCTTAATCTTTGATTAACTTTTTGTTTTGTTTCTGCTACTTCTGTTGTTGGTTCTTCAACGATTTTAACGTCTTCAGTTCCAGAAATAGTTACATTTTTTGTTGTTCCCATATTTCTCCTTAAACTATCTGGACACCCATACTACGGGCTGCACCTGCTATTGATTTCATTGCTGATTCAAGATCATTTGTATTAAGATCTGGCATTTTTTCTTCTGCGATTGCTCTTAATTGGTCTTTTGTCATAGTACCTGCAGAAACTTTGCCAGCTTCACCACTACCTTTTTTAAGTTTGATAGCTTGCATGATCATTGCTGAGACTGGAGGAAGTTTTAATTCAAATGTGAAAGATCTGTCTTTATAAACAGTAATTTCAGCAGGAATTGTTTGACCTCTTTTGTCTTTGGTTCTGTCATTATATTGTTTAATGAAGTCCATCATGTTAATACCAGCTTGACCTAGGATAGGTCCTACAGGTGGTGCAGGTGTTGCACTACCAGCTGGAAGATTAAGCTTGAGGACACTGATGATAGCTTTTGCCATAAATGTTCCTTGTTTTAATTTCCACCATAAAGGTGATTTAAATAATTATTAATTTTGATTAAGATTTTAGAAAAAGAGTTAGCGTAAAGACTTGTAGGGTGCTATTTATATAATTTGCACCTGGGGTAGAGAAGTGTATTCTCAAATATGTTGTCTTAACGCAAGTTATTTTTCAAATCTTGCTCCCTCAATGTTTATTCTCCCGAGGTTTGGGAATAGATAACAATTATATCATCAAGTAGATAAATCTCTAGTAGAAGTATTGATTTGGGTTGTTATAAAGGTAAACTTTATTCTTGGATAGGATCTTTGGAAGGGTCTATTTCTTCTTTTTCCATAGTTTCTCCTTCAAGTGGAGTTTCATTTGGAGTTACTTCTGATGTTTCATCAATAGATCCACTTGGAGTTGCAGCTTCGTTAATTAGAAATGCATCTACGTTTACAACAATATTCTTAGTTGGGTTATATAAGATAGCTTTATTAGCTTTTTGGTAAACAATAACTTTATCTCCATCAGTAGCATCTTTATAAAAGTCTTGTTGTGTTGCTAAAGATTTTGCATTGATTACGGTAGCCATGACTGGTTCTTCTCCCTGGGGAAGAGTCATCAGTTTTCCTATCTTTTTTACAGTAGCTCTAATTTCTTGTTTTGCTACCTCTTGTTGACCTTCAATACTAGAAAGTAAGTTAATCTGTTCTTTGGCTTCTTCATATTTCTTGTTTGATTGGTAACCCCAGGCAAGAGAACCAGTAAGACCAACTAATAGAAGTAAAATTAAGACTTTTGTGATTATGCCACCTGATTTTTTTTGTGATTGAGGTGATGTTGTTTGAGTTGTTTCTGTTTCTGACATTTAATCATTCTATATCAATTTATGGCTAAAATTCTACTATAAAAATAATGGGCGATATTTTTGAGAAATATAACTCAATTCTTAAAGAAAGTTAAATGAGATGTTTATTCTGAAACTTTTTGGACTTGGAGGAAGTCTAGCTCAACTGGAGTCTCACGACCAAAGATAGAGACAAGGACTTCAACCTTACCTTTTTCTTCATTGATTGACTTAACAGTACCAAGGAATTCGTTGAAAGGACCATCAGTGATTCTGACAGCTTCACCTTCTGAGAATTCAGCTTTGTATTGTGGAGTAGCTTGAGTCATGTACTTCTTAATTGCTTCTACTTCATGTTTAGGTAGTGGGCGAGGCTTAGTGCCAACCCCAACAAAACCAGTAACACCTTGAGTAGTACGAACAGCTAACCAAGCTTGGTCAGTTAGTTCCATGTTTACAAGCATATATCCTGGGAAAATCTTTTCGTTTACTGTTTTTCTTTTACCACGTTTAATTTGAATTTTTTCTTGAGTAGGAATTAAACAAGCAATAATTTTGTCAGTGAGGTGAAGTGTCTGTGCTCTTTGTTTAAGAGTTTCAGCAACTTTATTTTCATGACCAGAGTAAGTATGAACAACAAACCAACGAGCTTTTTTGTTTTCGACATCAGAAATTGTTACAACATTAGTTGTATCAACTTGTACTTCTTGTACTTCTGGAACTTCTGGTTGTGGTGTGTCTTGGTTCATATTAGTTAATTATGATTGCTATTACTTTTTTTAAAATTAAGTCTACTCCTGTTAGGTATAGTGCAACTACCATACTAATTATGACAACGAGAATTGTCATATCGATAGTTTGTTTTCTGGTTGGCCAGGTTACTTTCTTGAGTTCGCTGGTAACTTCTTTGATATAACTAACGGGATTCAACATGAGATGAGTATTGTATCATAATTTTAGGGGTATTACACGCTTGGAGGGGTAATATCCTTATTCTTTAGCTTATCAAGCATTGAACTAGGTCTATTTTGGTTAGAAAAAACCTCTCCAGTATTATTTTTGATTGGTGTGTTTTGAGGAATAGGCATCCTTGCTACCGGTGGAGACATAGCTGGTGGAATATTAGTCCCAACACCCTGAGTTTGAATAGATTCTTTCTTTAAAGAGTTTATTCTGTCTTGAATATTTTTTTCATAGACTGCGCCTGCTGGAGTACCACTCCCTGGAGCACCACCACTTGTAGGTGGCATTGGTGGTTCCTTGTCATCTTTTTTTCTTTTGAGGAAAGCTAAGAGGATGATCGCTGTGATTAAGCCAAGTCCAATTCCCATAAAGATAATTGGAAGTTTAGGGTTGGCCATGAAGTAGTTCTTAACTACGTCTAGAGCAGTTTCTTCATCTTCCATTCCGTCAAGATCTTTATCCATGTTATCTGTTCCAGCTGGTTTTTGCATTGTTTTATCTGAATCAATGGTAATTTCTCCTACAACAGCCTTATTAGGGTCTGTTTTACCAGTTTCTGTAGATCCATCACCAGAGCCTTTGGATGTAGTAGTACCACCATAGACAGACTTTGAGACAAGTTTCTTGGTAGAGGCATTACATGAGTAACTACCTGGGTTTGTAGCTAGTCTACAAGCTCCTTGGTAACATCTTAAGTTAACATCACAATCATTATTTGAGCTACAACTTTCGTTACATGATTTAACAACAGAGCTTCTTTGAGCTATGGTTAGATCACTACAAGTTGTACTACTTAAGTTTTCTGGGTTTCTACAACTGTTGTTTTGACAGACTAGTCCATCAGCACACTCATTAGAGTCAGAGCAGTACTCATTACAGTTAAAGCTTAAACCTTGATCTGTTGGGTTAGAACAAGTATTACTAGTTACATTTGTAACAAGACGACATTGACCTGAGTAACATCTAAGGTTTACGTCACAGTCTGCATTAACTGCACAACTTTCATTACATGAAGCTATATCTGGATTTCCTCCAATCCCAGGATCATCAGTTGGATCCGGAGATACCGCAGGTGATGCAGATGGGCTAGGGGAAGGGGAGGTTTCTGGAGAAGCATCTGGACTAGCTTCTGGGCTAGCATCCGGATATTCACATCTTGGTGCACCTGCACAACCACATTCATCTGTTATACCTGGAAGAATAGTACCGCCCTCACAAAATCCTGGGGCTGGATCAAATTGTGCACAAACAATTTGATTGTTGTTATCTCTAGTACAAGCATCTGGACTTGCGCTTGGAGATGGAGATGCAGTAGGAGCAGCACAATACTTGGCTGGCATAACTTGGGCACATCCCATTCCATCTGGGCAAGGAGGCATAGGTGGTTGATAACAGATCTCTCCATTTGAACAGTCAGTGTCAGTTTGACAAGATTGTTGTGTCGTTACGGTTCCTATGTCAAAAGAAGTAGTTGCGATATGAGTTAGTTCGTCTTTTACTGGACTTGAAGCATGAACAGTTGAAATTGAGTTTTCTACATCAAAGTTTAAAGTAATTGTCCCACTCTTAGTTGGATTTACATCTAGAGATGCAAAAGGAGTAGCTGTATTTGATGAGAATGGTTGGCTAATTTGTTTTGGAAGGGCAATAATTGAAACTAAATATCCATCAGCTGTTGTTTCTACTTCAGAGTAGGCTAATTGAAGTGGCGCACTGTCTAGAATAGTAAAGACAGGTGGGTTAGGTAGAGTGTCAGTGACTACATTAAAGGTAAGTTGGACACCATCTGTTTGGACACCAGCAGTATTGATTGAAAAATTAATTTTCCCAGGCTGATTTGGTCCAAGGTCTGCGGCAGACATTGTGACAGAAACTTTTCCATCAGCTACAGAAGCTTGCTGTCTGAGATCTTGGGATAATTTTAAGTCTTTTTGGACTAAAATCATGCCAATAGCACCTCCAACAATCATTAAAATAGAAACAAAAATAGCTAATTTTGCTAGGAATTGATCCCAACTACTTTTTTTCATTGCAATGAGTTTTGGAGAGATATTCTTTTTCATGTCTACTTATATTTATATATGTTTTTGGTTGCTATTTATAGGTCAGGTTTTTAATTATTAGTTTATGGTAGAGCAATGTTTGGATTAAATTGACCCATCATGAGTGTAAAGTCCATCAAATTAACTTTTCCATCAGCATTGATGTCAGCCACAGGATAGTCAGTTCTCATGAATTGTGAGCTGAGGATTGTGTAATCCATAATGTTCACTTTTCCATCCTTATTAAGGTCAGCACTTTTTTGTTTAACGGTAAATGTAAATTCTTCTGAAGCGACTTCCTTATTCTCTTGGTTCATAACTTGAACTTTAATAATTCCTGTTCCAATTCCATGGTAGGAAATATCCGCGTGTGATTCAGGACAGGGTTTATTTACTCCATATAAACAGTATGTCGTACCATCTGCATTCATTGATTCAATAGCATTAGAAGAAACACTGACAATGTCATTGTTTAAAGAAGTCCATACATAGTGGAAGGGGCTTAGATCAGTCACTATATTATCATCACTGTCTCTTAATACGGCATTGACTCCATAGCCGTGGTAAGGGCCCATTAGGAATACTTCAATGTCTTCAGTAACAGGTTTCTTTTCTATATAGTAGCCAAATTCAGAAGGAGGTTTGTGGTCTATAGATAAGAATGCTTGAAGGTTTAGATTTTCAAAATGAACTTTACCTAAGCCATCTTTTGAAGTTAAGTCAAAAACAGACATAATTAAAGGATTTCCTAATTCATTACCGGTAAACCCTGGGTAATATAGTTGTTTATAGCTTGAAGTACCATCATAAGTTCTTAGTTCTGTTACCTCCCAAAATCCACCAGGAGTATATTTGAAATAAATGTACATTCTCATTGGGATGGATTGTTCAGACCAAGTTATTTCTAAAGTAGTATAGATATCGCTTCCTGGATCAGAATGTACTGTAATATTTGGATCGTCAGCTATAAATTTCTTACCATTGGTTTCAATATAGAAGTT
This sequence comes from Minisyncoccota bacterium, assembly GCA_029881675.1. Lineage (GTDB taxonomy): Bacteria > Patescibacteriota > Microgenomatia > UBA1400 > PJMF01 > JAHDXH01. The sequence continues at coordinate 22,250 of JAOUMD010000004.1, forward strand.
GTCAGCACTAAGTTTTGCATAAGCTGTGGCAAAGGAAACTTTGTTGTTTGTGACTGTTTCTTTTAATTTACAATACTGAGCTGGCATAACTTGAGCACAATATGCCCCAATAGGACAATATGGCATTGGTGGCTGATAACAGAATTCGTTGTTTGAACAGTCTGTGTCAGACTGGCAGAATTGTAGTGTTGTCGGAGTTGGGGTCGGTGTTGGTGAAGGGCAAACTAGAATAGGATCACAAGGAGCCTGAATACATTGAACACTTTGGTAGAAACATCCAACAGGTGGAGATGGATAGGGTGAAGGAGCTGGTGATCCAGTTGGAATAGGTGATGGAGTAGGTGTTGGAACTACTGTTGAAGTAGGCACTGGTGATGGTAGCTCACAACTAGGAGGTTGTTCACAACCACATTCATTTGTACCACCAGGAATTAGAGTTCCATTTGCACAATAGTCAGGTGCAAGTTGCCAACTAGGGCATACTGCTTGATTATTATTATCATAAGTACAGTTTGGGTTAGGAGTCATCGCATCAGCATTTTGAGAGAAAAAACTATTTCCCAAAATAAAGGTCAATAGAATAAGGGGAACTAGGAGAAATTTCTTCATATAATACAAAAAATAAGTACTTAATTTTATTCTAAAGAAAAAATGATGAGGTGACTAGGGGTCATTTTAATAATAAAGATTAACAGTTATCGAAGAATCTTCCTGAAAGAAGGGAATAATCTAATAAGTTGATCTTATTATCTCCACTGATGTCTGATCTTGGATTTATTGGGTTAGTGCTAAAGAAGTCGGTGACTAGAATAGTATAGTCTTTAATATTGACCACACCATCAAGATTAATATCTTCAGAACAAGATATAGGTGAGGGAGAGACGGATGGGCTAGGTGTAGCAATGGGAGTGGGAGATGGTTCAATAGTTGGGGTAGGGCTGGGAGATGGAGTGGGGGTTGGAGTAGGGGTTGGTGAAGAAATAACATTTGCAGATGCTCCAATTACACTTGAGAAACCACTCTGGAATGGACCGATACCTGCTTGGAAAGCAGCTGATGAAGTTTTTAGTTTATAACTTTCAGGATTGGTCAGAGATGGAGAAGAGAAAAATTCAGGTTGACCATACTGATCCCCACTACCATTTGCAATATTTGGTCCTGGTTCACCAGAAACCCACAGATTGGTATTAAAGTTAATCCCACTTGTTAAGTCAGTCCAAATATCTACACCTCTTTTTGAGTAAACAATATTTTTATAGTATTGATTAGTTCCCTGGGTAGGGAGAGGATCGATAGAAGTTCCAGTTTTATCAATGTTCCATAATAGATTGTTGTGAATATTAATATTTTTAATAGCAGCTCCACTTTGGCCTCCATCAAAGAAAGTGATTCCATAGTAACAGTCTGTCGCAATGTTGTTATAAACTTCGACATTATTCATTTGAGCGCCCCAGCCTGTGTAATGTTCTTCAGCTAATTCAATACAGCGACCTTTTTTACCATCTTTGTAGTATTCAGAGTTACTTGTGTAATAAGAAAAGTTGTTACGAACAATTGAATTAGGAGAATTATCTATATATATATTTACACCAAAATTGTCATAGGCAGTATTGTTTTCAATGATTGACCCAACTACTCTAGTCATGGCAATACCCTCACCATAGTTGTTATAAACAGTGTTATTTTTGATAGTTACGTTTTCTGCTCCATGATGACCTTTAATTCCTGATCCCCACATACTGCTTTGGCCAGTGTGAGCAAATGCTAAGTTTGTATTATAGACTTTGCTATTTTGCATGGTGATATTTTGACCATCTATATTAATCCCATGACCTTTACAGTCATGAATATCTAGATTGTCTAGAATAATATTTTGAGATGAAATATCTATATCAGCACAGTAGCCATCAGTTTCACCAGGGTTCTTTCCTTTTTGAATTTCTAGTCCAATCACCTTAATATAGTCACCTGTAATTAAAAGCGGTTGAAAGTTGAAATTTCCATTTACGACAGGTCTTCCAGAAGTGGTAGAGATAGTTATCCAATTATTTGCGTTACCACTTTTGTTTAATCTTAGCTGTTCGTTGTAAATCCCAGGATTTAATTTAAGCTCATCTCCAGGATTAAGGACAGAAATACTTTTTTCAAAGGTTTTAAAGGGGGAACTTTGTGAACCATTATTATTATCATTACCAGAAGGGGAAACAAAGTAAGTTGAAGCTGCCGCCTGGCCAGAGCTCATGAAAAATAGGAACAAAAAGAAAAGGCTATATATAAATTTTTTTAGCAAGTTATCTATATATTAGTCAGACTTCTATACAAAAAACAAGAATTGAAATCATACTTTTTTTAGCTTATTCTTTATTTAGATTAACTGCTCTTTAACTTGAGAACTTAGCGTGAGAAGTGAACGTATTTCCTCAACAGTTTTACGAAGGGCTTAAGAATTGTTCAAGTAGTGTAATGCTACCTGGCGGTCTGCCCACCTGGTTAACCCGGGGATTAATATTGCTTCTCACGCTAAGTTCTCGAGTTTTTTTATTAATTTATTTCAAATAGATCTTAGGTCAAAATTACTAGAGAAAAAATGCAATTTTTTTGTTATACTCTCTGTCTGTGAGATTGTTTATAGTGGTTTAACCTTTTCTTAAGGTAGAATGAAAGTGAGCTATGCCCAGATAGTTCAGTGGCAGAACGCTTTCTTGGTAAGAAAGAGGTCGAGGGTCCGATTCCCTCTCTGGGCTCAGAAGAGTAGAGAGAAGGATAAACATCTTTAACAGATAAAACGCCGAGATAGCTCAGTTGGCTAGAGCACCTGCTTTGTAACCAGGAGGTCAAGGGTTCGACCCCCTTTCTCGGCTCCAAGAGTCATTTATATTAATTATTTATATATTTAAATACTAAATTAAGATGGCTTTATGCCAAGTTACTCAAGTGGTCAACGAGGGCAGACTGTAAATCTGCTGACGATTGTCTTCGTAGGTTCGAATCCTACACTTGGCACCAAATGATAGGGATATATTCCTACCAGATGACATATCTGTATATATAGTGTAAAATATCAACTCTTATGGCAAAGAAATCAAAAAAAGGTCCTAGACAAAAAACCGGTTTAAAATGTTCTGATTGTGGAGCATTTGGTTATGTGACTAAATTCAACAAAAATAACGAACAATTAAAGAAACAAACTGATGGTGAAGGAACCTTCCCATTAAACAAATATTGTAAGAAGTGTATGAAACATACCTCTCACAAAGTAATGAAAAAACTTAAATAATATTTAAGTAATATCTTATTGAAATTAGACCAGAGATTTATTCTCTGGTTTTTTATTGTCTTTATTTGTATTGTTAATATCTGTATATTCATAATATGGTATTTAAAGAAGGACAATCAATTGACCCAGTTCCCCAAAAAGAAAATCGAGCAAGACAATTGTTAGACAGACTCTTGGGATCATTTCGTTCTAGGAGAAATTCAGAAGGAGATACTGTCAGTGATCTTGAATCAGTAAAACAGCCTGAGGCTGATAAAAAAGAAACCATTTTTCAAGTTTTGAATAAGTCTGAGTTACGTTTAACTGATAACAATAAAAGAGATGCTTTAAATGATAGATTTTTTTCCTTATATGAATTTACTAAACAAGGCTATCAAGTTCCTGGGGAGCATTCTATTGATGACTTATTAGAGTATAGGGCTAAAATGGGTTTAAAAAATCAAGATGTTCCTTATTTAGCAGAGCAAGAGATTAGGGTATTAATAAATGAGATTAAAAAGAAAAGAAAAGAAAAGAGTGAATTAGAATTAGTTATACAAAATGATGAAGAATCAAAAACAACTCCTGAATTAAGGGAGAAATTAATTAAAATCGAAAATGAACTTCAAGCAGATTTACAAAAGATTTTATTTCCCAAGCAACTAGACAGATTAAAAGAATTAAAACGACTAGAAGTAACTAGATTATTTGCTGAGTTGCATGTTTTTTTTGATGTTCTACGTAATTATGATTTGATAAATACAGAACAGATTAAAAAAATGTCTGATGATGATAGAAAATATTTATATAGAACTTTGGGTAGGTTTATGAATGTCTTGGAGTTATTTGCTAGAGAGTCTTTCTCTGATGATGACCAAGTAATGGTTATTTTTGAACAAATTGAAGATTATCTTGAACCACTAATTGATTTAAATAAGGAGGATGTGGGAGTCTGGTTAGAAGAAATTGATAGAAAGGCTGAAGGTGACCCAGGACATGTCCATTTAGCGGCTACTGTTAGAGGGCGTGATTCTAGCATTGGTACAAAAGGAAATGATTTTCTGACTCGTAGAGTAGAAAAGTTTGGAGTAGCAGCTGATGAAAGAAGAGGAATTTTAATTACTGATAGTGGCAAATTTGTTTTAAAAAAAGTGATTCATGAAGATGATGGTAGTGAAGTCTTAGCTTTACCATATTTAGATAAAGATAATTTTACAGATGAGCAAGCTCATTTCAGTTTATATCCTCAAGTTAAATACATGAGACAAGAGTCTCATATAACCTTATTAAAGCCTGGCGAACTTGATTATGATCCAGAACAAGATGAATATTCTTGGGATCAGATTGAAGAAAAGGTTATGAATGGAGAAATTACGGACACTGAGACAATTGCAGCTCTTTATGTTCATCATCTGGAGTCTGAAGGAGTTGAAGCATCGATTGATAATGATCCAGATGATTTTGCTTTTGGTACAGTTATAGATGATCGCGTAAAGGGAGATCAGTGGCTTGGTATTTCTGAGGATGGAACTTATGTAACTACTCCATATGATGAGTCATTAGGTGTCTTTTATGACCCAGCGACAAATAAATTTCTTCTCAATTATGAATTTTTCCCACAAAAGGGTAATTTTGCTGGAATGGTATTGAATGGAGGAGCTATTGGAGATCATGAGGTTTTTAGTCCTAAGCAAACTGTAGCTGATGAATTAGCCCAAGAGCATGGTCTAAAGGCAAAGTCTTCTACAGAGTTGGGGAGGATAAAAGGTGCTTCGAAGTATGGTGGGAAAGGTGGAGCTAGTATTCTTCATTTTGTTGAATTATCAAAAGAAAGAGCTACAGCTGAAGAAGCAGAGGGAGGGGATGAAAGATACGAAGTTGGTCAGAAATTATTGACTCTTAAACAAATTCAGGAATTAATAGTTGCTAGAAGAATTCGTTGTTCTAGAACTATTGCAGCCTTTATGATGGCAGAGCTCCATATGAAAGAGCCTAATTTAAAAGAATAAAGTTTAGTTACACTTAGTTCGACTTGCCTTAATAATGTTCTTAGTACCTGAAATAAAGAGAGGATCAATAGTTAAGGCATTTGTCATAGCTTGTTCAATCCAAGATCTGTTTTTACCACTTGAATCAGAAAGTGCTGATAATTGTTCAACAATATGATTAACTTCAGCCTTTCTAGAAATAGCTTTTTGTTCAAATACTTCTCTAATATTGTGTTCCCATTCACCCCATTCGGCTAGAGTAAGAGTAAAACAACCAGCTGCAGTAGCATCATATGCCATGTCACCAGAAGGTTTGGTGATAAAACCATCTGCCCATGGGAAAGCATGTTTAGTTAGTATTTCGTTAGCATCCACAATCTGAGGGTGATAAATAATCGAGAATTTATGTCCTTCAAGTAATGATGTTCCAACTTTATCAAAATAATTAGGTTGGTCTAGGCTAGAGATAGCATTAGTTTTAATACTTTCTTCTTTGGCCATCTTTTTTGCCATATCAAAAATATCTTTTTGAGTACCTGCATATAAACAGAGATGGATTGGTAGAGGTCTTTTCCTGAGTAAAGGAAGGAGTTGTTTAAGTAGTGTTTTAATTTCTGATTTATTTGTTCCCAGTCCTCCTGTACTGAGGCAAAGTTTAATCGGGCCACTTCTCCAAGCTTGTTTTTTATTTCTACACTTAATAATTCTTGGGTCAACCGGTGGTCCAGTCACAATTACTTTTTCCGGATTAACTTTCTTATTTAAGATAGCGGCTTTTTCTAAAAACTCTGTTTTTGTTTTTTCATCAAAAACACAGAATTTAACATTATCTTTTTCAGCATTGTTTAAGTATTCATCTCTAACGTGAGGATCAGTGATAACTTGGACGATTTTTTTCCCTTGCCCAGCAAGAATATTACCTGAAGCTATATGCATTGAAATAATTGGGCACTTTATCTCACTAGTTACATGTAATAGAGGGGGGGTGATACTAGAAAGAATCGGAAGTTTGCTTCTACCAAATTTATCTACTAAGTCTTTAACTTTTTTAAGAATGGGGTGTCTAGCTAGTGTTTTTCCAATTACTTCTGTTAACTCAATGCTTCGCCAGTTCTGGCGACTGACGTAATTAGTGGGGTCAAGGATCCAAGCTTTTTTATGGTCAACTTTTTTACCCCAAGCTTCTACACCAATTGCTAAAGCCATAGAGTAATGTGCTCTAGAAAAGACAACATCAGTTAATGATTCATCTTGTTTTAGACCATGGAGGCCTTTTAAATCCTCTTTATAACTGGCAGAGACAGTAATGATTGGAAGTTTAGTTTCTTTTAAGAATTTCTTATCTATTTCAAATAGTTTTTCGATTTGGTGGTTAAGGGACATACTCTAATTAAAACAGTTTTAGGGTAAGAAGGCGAGAGAAGTAAATGACTGTTGATTAAATTATTCTTATAGGTGGATAATAAAATATAGTATATGATCCAACTATTTTCTTCCCCTTTCTTTAACATTGTTATCAATATCTTTGGAGGCCTAGCGATCTTTATGTACGCCATGGAGATGCTGGGAAGTCATCTTCAGAATGTGGTGGGGGATAAGATAGAAAAGGTTTTAAGAAAATTGACTGACAATCCTTCAAGCGGAATGGTTGTGGGTGCTTTAGTTACCTTCCTTACCCAGAGCTCAAGTATTACTGTTTTAACCTTAATTGGTTTGGTAAATGTTGGGGTATTAAACCTCTCTCAAGGAATGGGAATACTACTTGGGGCAGAGATAGGAACTACTCTGACTGCCCAATTAGTCACTCTTGAAATTGGCAAGATGTATTTCCCCTTAGTTATCATTGGTTTAATTCTTGCTAAGTTTGGTAAGGAGAAGACAAAGTCACTTGGTAAAGTTATTTTTTCTTTTGGATTACTTTTTTTAGGGATGGAACTGATGAAGACAGGCGCAAAGCCAATTGGAAAAGATCCAATGGTTTTATCTCTCTTTGAGAGTTTTGCTTCTAATCCAATCTTAGGTATTATCGCAGGAGCGACTTTTACCGCTGTTACTTCTAGTAGTTCTGCTACTACTAGTTTAGTAGTTGCCCTTGGTATTGCTAATGTTATCGCTCTTCCTGCTGGTATTACCCTTATTTTGGGAGCAAATATAGGGACAACTTTCCTAGAGCTAATTGCTGTTTTTGGGTTATCACTAACAGCCAAGAGAATTGCAGTAGCTCAGGGTGTGATAAATATTCTAGGCGTGGTATTAATGCTTCCTTTTATTCAACCATTCGCTCAGTTAATGGCTTTAACTTCAGATCATTTAGGTAATCAAATAGCTAATTCACACACAGTTTTTAATGTTGGAAGCTCTATGGTTTTCTTAGTTTTTGTAAAGTTAATTGTGAAGCTAGTAGAAAAGATCATGCCAGGAGAGGTTGTGACAGTTGAAAGAGGGGCTAAATATATAGATGACGCGTTAATTAGGATGCCTCATTTAGCCCTTGTTAATTCAGAGAAGGAAGTAGAAAGGCTTAGTCAGATAGTTGACCAAAGTTTCTTCCATATTAGTCAGTACTTTTCATCAAGAGATGACAATTTACTTAGCACTGTTACAACCCAAGAAGAGTTTGTAAATAAGCTTCATTTACAGACAAATGAATATTTGATTAAAGTATCTGAGCATGAATTTAACAAAGAGTCATCAGAGAAATTGGCTAAGTTAATGCATGGTCTTACTGACTTAGAAAGAACACATGATCATCTAAATAAAGCGGCAGAATATACCCAAATAGGGCACAACAAGAGAGTAAAGTTTACAGATAAAGAACTACACCTGGTTGGAGAGTTTTCTAACCATTGTTACTCTTTTTATAGAAAGGCTTTAAGAGCTTTTCTCTCAGGTAATGTTAAAGAGTCAAAGAAATTAACAAAAGAGATGAAGAAGTTATCCTTATTAAAAGAAGGAATAATAAAGAAGATTAATCAGACAGATAAAGAAAAAGTAGAGTTATTAAACAAGATAGTGCATAACGTTGAGAGGGCAGCTCATCATGGGGAGAATCTTACGGATATAGTGGTATCTGGTTTTTAGATGATTGAGTCTGGTATTAATGTTATAATCATCACATCCAATGGGTCCATGATGTAGTTGGTAGCATGAGGGTCTCCAAAACCCTTCGCCTAGGTTCGAGCCCTAGTGGACTCGCTTTTTATCCCATAACATTGATTTCTGTGCTTCTTCCTGATATAATTGCCTAGCTTTAATTTGTCTAAGTTTAACCTAATGAGGTGAAAGCAATGAATCAATTAACTAAAGAACAGCAAGAAGAAGCTAAGAAGCTTCTTGAGATGATGAGCGGAAAGCCAGAAAAAAAGAATTGGGCAAGTGTTTTTGTCCTATTTCTTCTTTTAATGGGTTTTATTGCCATTATAATTTTTGTGCCAATTTGGGCAAAGGTTCTTGTCGTTCTATATGTTCTTTATCGTGTGTTTTCTAATCGGGAAAAGCTGAAAGAGATGTTTTCCTAATAAGACACTACTGAAGCAATATACAAGAAACAACCCTTAGCTCTGCGGGGTTGTTTTTACATATATAAGGTTCCAACATAGTTCACTAGTCTCTTCTTCTATATCACCGTTGGAATTTCCACTTTTCCATAGAATAAGCATTACAGTCCTGAGCCGACTTTAAAGGGCTCATTTTTTTTAGCTCTATTTATTAACTCTCTAACAAATTCTCCTTTCTGAACCACATACTCTTTTCGACTATTATTTGTAATATTTGCCACATGTTTCTTTTTATCGTTGTACCATTCAACTTCATCTGGATGATTGTGTAAGTAGTTTCTGAAATTTATTACTTCGTGATAATTATCTGAATCTTTAATTACTAAATGTAAGTGAATATCTCCAGCTTTGGTCTGCCCTTCTACATTACAAAAGAAGAGTCTGCCATCTGGCTTCTTATTTAGTTCTCCTTGTCTGTATCCATTTTTGGATAATAAATATTTTATTTTTTCTTGGTCTTCTTTGTTATCACAAGCAACAATGATATCAATGATTCCTTTACCGATACTGCCTTTAATAGAAGTACTACCGATGTGTTCAATGATAATTTCAAAGTTATGTAAGATTTTTTGTAGTCTCTCTTTTTCGTTCTCAAAGAGTTTTTTACTCTCTTTGTAGTTATTTGGAATTAAATTAAGGTCGTTTGCCATGGGCTTATTATAATCTTATGTGATATTTTTACTAGTTATTCAAGTTATACTAATATTATGAAAAAACTTTTCTTTTTATCTCTTATAGCAATTAGTTTAATTTTCACTGGCTGTTTAAAAAAACCGGTTGAAGAAAGTGCCAGCACTACAGAGAAAGACAGTGAGGTAGTTGTTCCATTGGCTAAAGAAGACAAAGATTTATTTATGGAGTATCAATTTAAGGCTGTTTTGGAAGATGTTGCAGATAGTAACAGTAGTGGTTTTGTTATGGCAAAATATGATGAAGAGGGATATCAAATGATAGCTAATTTTAGTGATTTACCAGAAACAAAAAATGGAGATTTTTATGAAGGTTGGATTGTCCGTAAGTCACCATTTAGTGTCATTAGTACTGGAGCAATTGAGAAGAGTAGCGATGGTTCTGATGTAAATATTTTTTCAGATAATAAAGATTTATCCGATCATCTTTTGTATGTTCTTACTCTAGAACCAGATGATGGTGATCCAGCTCCTGCTGAACATATTCTAGAGGGAACTTTTCAACCTCTTTAATTATAATTAGCTAATAATTTTCTTTACAGCTATACTTAATTAATGTCCAAATTCCAAAGATATCTACTAGGAATGTTTTTTGTGATCCTTGCGGTTAATATTCTTGGCTTATGGACTGTTGAGTATTTTTCAATGAGGAGACTATCGAAGCTTGAAAAAATAACAACCAATTTACAATCTGATGTTTCCATTGCTATTAGAAATTCTGCAGAAGAAAAGGAAGTTGTATCAGAAGAGATAGATATTGAAGCATTGGTAGAGAGTACTCTTGAGAAAGTAGAAAAAGAGGAGAGTGATAATACTCCAGAAGTTAAGGTTACAGAGGATAGTGAAGAATCAGAAGATCTCAAGAAGATTAAAGTAGAGCAGGGTGTTTTAACTGCCTTAGTAGAACAATTTCAAGATAAATTAGCTAGTTTAAGTAAGAGGTTAAAGCTTGTAGAAAGCAATCAAGCAGCTTCAACAGTAAGTACAACAACTACCCCAGCAGTTACCCAACCAGTTGTTTCAACAGCTCCTACAATCAAAGAACAGACGGTTTACATTGGTTCTGGAAGCAGTAGTAGTACAAATTGGACTGATATTAGTTCTGCTGTGATTGAGCTTAATTCAGCTAATTATCCTAATTTAAGTAGAGTAATTTTTGAGGCTAATTTGTCTATTATTGGTGGGGAAGCTTATGCAAGACTAAAGAATAAAACTACAGGTCAGGTAATAGAAATTTCAGAAGTTAGTCATAATAATAGTACTCCAACACAAAAGTTATCTGGGTCATTTGGGCTTACGGCTGGAAGCAATGAATATATTGTTCAATTGAGGTCTAGTAGCAGTGAGAAGGTGGTTTTAGATAGTGCGAGATTAAGATTGTTTTATTAATACTTCACTATTGTTTAGTAAATACTAAATGACGATCTTCTTTTTTTAAGAAAGTATATCCATTCACATTTAACTTTGTTAAATCATCAATAGTTTGAATATTATCTTTAATAGCTTTATTTATCATTGCCCCACGAGCTTGCTTGGCATAAATAGCAATTGTTTTTAGTTTTCCATCTCTATTTTCTTTAAAATCAATTGAAATAAATGGAATTGAAAGTTTCTTTTGGTCTATTGTTTGAGAGTATTCTTTTGAGGCTAGGTTAATAACTGCACTAGAGTTGTTTCCTTTAATATCCTGGTTAATTAAATCTGTAATATCTTTCTTCCAATATTCCACCAGTGATTTATATTCCTTCATCTTTACCTTATTATTCATCTCTAAACGATATGGTTGAATTAGGTCATATGGTTTAAGTAGTCCATAAAAACCAGAAAGAATACGAACATTATTTTGTGAATATGCTTGCTGTTCTTTATTAAAATTGTTTTTATCAATCTGCTTATACACAGCTCCGTCATACATTAGGAGAGCAGGCTTAGAATTGCTCTCATCATGCTTTTTATCCCACTGTTTCATTCTGTCAAAGTTAAGCTGTGCAATATTATCACTGACGGAGAGAACCTTTTGTAAGTCACTTAGAGATTGTTTCTTTAAATAAAGAGCAATTATATTTGCTTGATCTATGTTCCTAGGTATTGTTGTAGAAATATTATCTTTTTTCCAATTATCTGTAAGATCAAGTGTTTTTGCTGGGGAAGTAAGAAAGAGAAGTGACATGTTTTAAGAATGATTTTTATTTCTTTTTGGAGAGTTTTTTTGGTCTTCTAATTCCCATATAGAGCATAAACAGAACAATAACTTTAACTAAGATATCTCCATCTCTGTTTATAAACATTTTTGTCAATGGTGTCATTTCACCAGAGATAATATGACTTAAAACACTAAATGGTACTACTAACCAAAGCCATTGAGTTTTTGAGATTGGGAATTTTATTTTTTTACTTATTTTGACAAGCAATGGAGCTATTAAATATACGATTAAGTAGGAGATAGCAAAGTCAAAAACAGCAAAAGGGCCTATTTTAAATGATCTAAGGGTTTCTATATTCATATCTTATTATAGATTATAATGATCTTTGTGAGTTATAAGAAAAAAATATTTTATTTACTACCCTTTTTATTTTTGTTTATTTTTTTTGTTATCCAATTTTTTGGATTGAGGAATCATTCTCAATCATTTTATTTTCAAGATGAAACAGAGCATGTTACCTTGGGTTGGATGATCTCTGATTATGGAAAGACTTTGTATAAAGATTTATCAACAAATCATCAGCCATTGCCTATTTTTATGGGAGCATTATTTAGTAAAGTTATTAACTTTCAAACACTCTTTCAGTTAATTGAACAGTTAAGAATTGGGATGTGGCTATTTCATTTCCTTACTGGCTTATTAATTGTTTATCGATTCAGATACAAGGGATTACTCCCAGTTCTGTTTGTTAATTCACTATCTTATTTATTCTTTGGTTGGTATGTTCTGGCCGAGTCACTTGTTTTACCTGCTCTAATAATTATTTTTCTTTACTTATTTGAAGTATTAATGGAGAAGAGAAGACAACATTGGTTGGATATTTTGTTAATTAGTTTTTCTTTGTTTTGGGTAGGGTTTAATCTTTTACCACTGTGGCCATTTGTAACTTTATCTTTCTTGATTTTCTTTTTCTTATTGCCCAGAAAACAGAAGATGATTTTAGTTTTTTCATTAGTTGTTTTTTTGATGCTTTTATTTACCCAAGTGCCATTCTTTGGTTGGGTGGAGGAGACTTTTTACCATCTCATCAAATACTATTTGCCGTATAACAAAGAGCTAGGATCATTTGGGTTAGTTAAGGTAGCTTTATTACCACTTAGTGGTTTGTTTTATTTAAACCATCACGTAGCAAGATTCATTAGTTTGAGTTTTATTATTTCAATTTTTTTATCTTGGAAGTTATTGAAAAAGAGGAAGGTCAAATTATGGCAGATACTCTTACTGTTTGCCTTATTTATGACTCTTAATAACAGAGTCACAGACCCGAGAAAAGTCTTTTTTGAAGGTTTTCACTTATATCCTTTTATTGCTGGGTTAAGTACTGTTTTTAGTTATCTAGTAGTTAAGTTAAAAGGTTTTTTATCAAAGAAACAGTTTTATTTCACCATGTTGGTTGTAGTTGGATTACTGATTAACAACTCATACTGGTTACTGGAGAGAAAAAACAAAGTTAGTGAGCATAATATTCAGTATGGAGAGCAACAAGCCTATGTCAATGCTTTAAATACTATTAAGGATGAAGGAGATAGACTACTGACTGGGGCAGATGGCTATGGATATATTAATATAGTGGCAAACCTACCCTTAGCAGATAGACAAAATTTTCATCTTGATTGGGCATATAGAGTGCCGAAGTTACAAGAGGAGTTTCAAGTCTTAATGAAAGAGAATCCTCCAGAGTTTATTTATTTTAAGCCATACTCAAGTGATTACTATGAACACTTGGGACTAGAAGAGAACTATATTCATTTGTTAAGAGATGATGGAGCTAGTACTGATTTATATGTTTATAAAGATAGAGCAGAGAAGATAAGTGAAGAGCAGTGGCAAAGATTTGGTGAGCAGAGGTTTGTGGTCCCTTAAGTAAAAAATATGGTGAGAAATAACACGACCGGGGATTTGTGCCCCGGCCTTTTGTGTTTAGTCTTCGTCAAGCTGTTTTTTCAACTTGTCACGAAGACTGTTTGCCTCACCGATTGTATCGATGAGGTCTTGCTGTGTTTCATCTAACATTTCTCCTACCGTTTTTCCCCGTGGGGTGGTGGAAGGTTTGGGTGGCTCTTCAGCCTTTTGCGTAGTTAATTTTTTGAGCCAATTTGCGATTACGCACATTTTTCTTTCCCTTTGTTAAGGATGAATACTGCCCTCAGTATATAACTATAGGACTAATTTGTCAATCCCTAATATCTAATAAATATGTATAAAAATGACTATTGTCAAACTCTTGTTTTATTGAAAAAATAACTGTATGACAACAAAAACAACTGACTCAGAATATAGGTGGGAGAGGTATAAAGAATTCTACGGAGATGGAGTTGCTAAGGTAATGGCCAAAGAGTTACCAGGTGGTATTACCGCCCTTATTACAGTTATCCAAGAACACTTTGACTATATTAGGGAAGAACAGGATAGGGAGCATGTCGGTTCAGACTCTTTATTTGATTATGAATCTCAGTTAGTAATGGCTGTAGCTGAGCTTGGAGAAGGGTTTAACTACCTCCTCTTGAGAAACATTTTAGAGAATCTTTTTGACAAAGCATTATCTGCTGATAGAATAGTAGCTGTAAGTGCTGGTAATCCAATCTTAAATAGACAACATAAAAATCAATTTAAGGATACTCTTAAACAAATCTCAGCACTATAAGAGATTATGGTAAATAGAGAAAGACAGTTAAGAAAAGAACATGTTATACCTCTTTTTTTAACTACTGCAATTGTTACATTACTCCTGATGGCAGGAGGCTTAACTTCCTTTGCTGATACGGGTAGAGAAGATGCAATTAATCCATCTGCTGCACCTACCCCAGCTTTTAATGTAGATAATGGTTTTGCTACGGCTACACCAGAGGGTAGACCTTTGGTTACATATACTCCTACGCCTAATACAAACAGGATAATAGAGACGCCAATTCCTAATGCAGGACCTATCGTAAATCCTGATGGAAGTGTTTCTTCTCATCAATAAATATCTCCCAAATAGTATTAATATGTCCCATAGTCAATAGTTATGGTATAATTATCATGTTAAACACTGTTAAACCAATCTCTATATGAGAGGAATAAGACTGATGAAATGGAATGTAGTAATTTTAAGTTTGCTCATGGTTGGAATGTTGATTCTTGGGGGATGCGTCATAGGGCCCAACAGTTCTCAGAATGTTACCCTTGCTCCAACTCCAAGTTTCGGTATTAGTGCAGGTTATTGTGGTGATGGAAATGTTCAATCACCCGAGACTTGTGCTAACTGCTCTGTAGATGCAGGAATATGTCCGGTGGAAACACCTCCTGCACTTAACTTTACGCCAACACCAGAGCCAGAGATAGTTCCAGTCCGATCTTCAGCACCACCTAACCAATAAGGGGAGGGGGAGTATGAAGATAGGGAATCACACAACAGCGCCCCTGTACTTATGGGGCGTTTTTGCATTTATAAGCTATTTTAACCACCCTTGCTCATTTCCTATGTTTGTCTCTGGTCCATGTCCTGAAATAACCTTGGTATCTTTGGGTAATATTAGTAATTTCTCTAATGACTTAAGAATATCTTGATGATTTGAATACTTAAAATCTGTTCTACCAATAGCTTCTTTAAAGAGCGTATCTCCACTAATCAATAACTTTTCTTCTTTACAATATAAAGAAACACTGCCTGGAGTATGTCCGGGTGTATGAATAACTTTAAATTCTTTATTACCTAGTTTAATAGTCTCTTCATCATCATAAAAAGAGTCTGGAAGAGGAACAGGGTCTACTTGTCTTTTTAACCAATGCTGAGTCCTTTTTTGGACTGTTTTAACAAGGAAGAGATCTTCTTTGTGTAGATATATTTTTGCTTGTGGAAAATTAAGTTTTACTTCAAGTAGTCCCAAGATGTGGTCAAAGTGGCCATGGGTAAGAATAATCTTTGTAACATTAAGATCTTCTCTAATTATCTCTTCACTAATTAGACTTCCTTCATCTGCAGGATCAACAATCCAGGCATCTAAAGTGTTTTTATCCCAGATTATGTAACAATTCGTATTTAGTTCTCCAAGAGTAAGTTTTTTTATTTTTAGATCTGACATGGTTTGTATAGTATACTGGGCTTATATGGAGAAACAAATCATTCTTTTTGACATTGATAAGACATTATTTGATGTTGATACATTTTTTAATAAGAATTTATGGCCTGCTGTTGAAAAAGACTTGGGTATATCAAGAGCTAAGCTGGATAAGGTCAGTGAAGTATACAAAGAAAGTATCTCAAAGGGAACAGAATTTGATCCTAAAGGTTGGTTAAAGGAAGCAAAGAAGCAACTAGGGGAGAGGGCAAAAGGGATTGAAGAGCTATTTTATAATCCTGACTTTTTTACTTCCAGCTTATTTCCCGAAGTTATCCCAACATTAAATAACCTGAGAGATGACTTTATTTTGGGTGTTTATTCAGAAGGTGTTGATGAGTGGCAAAGAAAAAAGCTTGAACTAGGCGGAATAAATAACTATTTTGATCAACAATATGTTTCAATTAGTTCTAACAAGGTTTCGGAAATGGTTTTGGGTTGGATTCCACAAAAGGCAGTAATCATTGATGATCGTGAGGATTTTATTTTAGAGTTAGCAAAATTAGATAAAGTTTATCCAATTTGGATTAACAGAACTGCTAAGGAAGCTCTGCCTAATACAATGATGATTACTAGTTTAACTCAACTTTTAGCAATGCTGGAGAGAATTAGATTAGAAAATCCACAATAAAGCTAACCACTGGCCAAATTAGGCTAGAAACAGGTGAAACACCATTCCAAGGGATAATAAGAGCAATTAGGACAAACATGCCATAACGATGCATGAAACTTTCATATTCAATAGCTTGCTCTGCAGGTAGGAATGACATAAGGATTTTACTCCCATCCAAAGGGTGAACTGGGACTAAGTTAAATATTGCTAAAACCACATTAATTACCATGACTTGGAAAAGTCCTGTCATGACCCAAAGTTGTGGGAGAAGTTCTGCTCTGAGGAATAATGAGATAAGAAGAGCAATAATTAAGTTAGAAACAGGTCCAGCAAGGGCAATAAG
The DNA here is from genome assembly GCA_029881675.1 of Minisyncoccota bacterium. Classification (GTDB taxonomy): domain Bacteria; phylum Patescibacteriota; class Microgenomatia; order UBA1400; family PJMF01; genus JAHDXH01. Next base: position 39,000 of record JAOUMD010000004.1, read on the forward strand.
AGCTGTATCTCTTTGAGGATTTTTTAGGTTATATGAATCAAATTCAACAGGTTTACCCCAACCAAATCTGGTCAATAGAATCATAATTACCCCAAGTGGATCTAGATGAGCCCTAGGATCTAGGGTGATTCTACCTTGAAATCTTGGTGTAGGATCTCCAAGTTTATCTGCTGTAAAGGCGTGTGCAAACTCATGAACAGTTATGGAAAGCAGTAAGCCTGGGAAAATAATAAAGAAGGCTAACGGGTTTGAAAACAGCAAATTGGTCATGTTGGGTATTATATATAAGAATTGTATATTTGCTAAGAGGCGTATCTAGTGGTAAAATACCTTTCTATGGCAGGATTCGCATTCAAATACCCACGAGTAGCACATATTGGAAACAAAGTTTCCCATGCTAAAAATCGTTCAAAAAAAAGTTTTAAGTATAATCTTCACACTGTGACTGTTGTTGTCGATGGTGTTAAGAAAAGACTTAAAGTACCAACTAAAATTTTAAGATCACTTAAAAAAGCAGGTCTTACTACTCATTGGAAAAAACCAACTGAAGCTTAGGTTTTAGTTTTAAAATGAAATATAATCGTCAGCTTGTCTGGCGATTTTTTATTAGTTGAGAATATTTTTGACCTGATTCCACCTGGCTCTGGATTGGCCTTCTATTTGAACTTCGTTTAGAACTAATTTGTTGTTTTCTACCTTAGTAGAATGAATTTTCATTCTTTTGTCACCCTTAGCTGTAGGAATTATTGTCCATAATGAAGGAAAACCATATAGGGCTCGAGATACTTTTTCGATAAAGTAAGCATCTATCGAATTAATCTCTTGAAGAGATATTATTTTTGAAAGCATTTTTGAGGAAAGGTTAGGTTTGCATGATTTTCCATCCATTGTGTCTTTGATAACATCCCATTCAATGAATCCATCATCACGTTTAAATCTCGAAGCATAAGGAAAGTCGTTATTAGGTTGGGGGATAGTTGTTAGTTCTCCTTTTTGAAATTTACTGATTACTGTAGGGAAAGATTTTCCACCTAATGTATATAGCTTTTCATAAAGTGATTCTCTTGTTTCTGCTTTTTCTAAATCAATGCTTTCTTGGTAGATTGTGCCACCTTTATCAAATTCCTCATTCATTTCAATAATAGTAATGCCAGATTTTTCTTCTCCCATTAGGATTGTCCACTCACCAGGGTTAGCTCCACGATATTTTGGTAATAGACTAAAGTGAAGGTTCAAAGAGGCTATTTTAGGCTCACTAAGGAGCTTTCCAGGCAAAAGTTTTCCATATCCAGCCGTAATTATGAAGTCAGCTTTAAAACCATTCCCAATATCAGAGAACAATAAAGGCATTTGGGTTGTAAATGGGATATTATTTTCTTCTGCTAATGTTTGGACAGGTCCTTTTTCTTCTTTACCTTTACGATTAACAAATGGTGGAGTAGTCACTACATGAATAACATCTATTAAATTTGATTTAATTAATTCTTTAAGGACAATTGCAGAATAGTGTCCAAATGAGCCAAAGAAAATAATGGTAGGTTTCATATTTAAAGAGTTTCTAAAACACTGATATTGGTAGTTTCTTCAAGCTTACCAGTTTTATTGTTTTCAAAATATACTGGAAGATCATATTCTAGTGCATAGTCAGTAAAGAGAATTCCATCTAAGTGGTCTGCCTCATGTTGAATGACTCTTGCATAAAAATCATCAAAACGTTCTTTCTGAGGGATTAACTTACCGTTTTCTAACATCATATATTCAAGTTCAACCCATTCCCAGCGAGGGACTGGTGCATATATCTTTGGGATAGAAAGACAACCTTCTAACTGGGGATTATTTTTGTCAGGACCGAAAGTTTGTTTTCCAGCATGTTTTGTAATGATTGGATTTATATAGTGTTTGATCTCTAATGAGTTTTCATCATCAAAGTTATCTATATTAGATAGCTGGGTAGTAAAGATTCTAAGTTTTTTATCAACCTGTGGTGCGGCAAGACCAACCCCTTTTGGATTCTCTTTGTTTTTTAAGGTTAATTCTAGTTCTTCAATAAACTTGATAAGTTTTTTATCAACTGTTTTTACCTCAATAGCTTTTTGTCTTAATGTTTGATGTGGTGCTGAAATAATTTTCATCTGGGGATATTATACCTTGCTAGTACAACCTTTAATTAGGTGATACTAATTTTGCTATTCGTTGATAATCCAGAACAGCGTAAAGTAGTTTCAGTAAATCCAGGCATTTTTAAATAACGGTTATCTAAAAAGGTTGGTAGAATAGCAAAATCTCTGAGCTGAGGGTCAGCTGATACTTCTAATCCAAGTCTTTTTAAAGATGCTAATACCTTCCATATTTGTCTAGTATCGTGTCCGACACCTTCTCCCCAAAGTCCATAAACAACTTCAAGAGCCTTGTTTAGACCACTGCGCTGGAAAGATTTATCAACTTTTTTTAAGTATTTAATTTGTTTGTTCTGTTGTGATGTTAATTTCTTATCATCTAATAATGAGTCAGGTGGTACTGCTGAGAAATCATTGATGATAATGAGTCCGTCTTTAGCGTCAACATCATGTGCAAGATGATCAAAGACTCTAGTAGCTGTTGTTCTGTCATTATTTTTGTTACTCATAGCTCCTGCAGTATAGGTTGATATTCCACCAATTACTTTTCTATCATTCATTTCAGAGAGAAGATATTCTGCTTCTTCAATGTTTAGACCAAACTCAGATAGCTTTTCTTTATCTTGAATTTCAAGAGCTTTTTTAATCTCCAGTAGGACATCCTGAAGTGGCTTATCAGCAGAACCAATGATGTAATCAATATCTAATCTAAAATCTTCATCAGTATTCTCTTCAAGTTCTATTTGCTCAATCTTATCTTTACCTTCCTCAGCCATATCATGATTAATTTCTCTGATAATTATATTTGCTTTACCTTTAGTCTGAGGATCTTTGGCTATCTGATGCGCTAATATGACAGATAACTCTGCATTTCCACCACCAGGCTCTATGATGGTGACTTTTTCATCTGGATGATCAATGATGTATTGTTTTACGTGGTCAAACATTTCATTTGCAAGTCTTAATCTAGTTTCCTGATCATTAGAACGCCACATTGTTTCTTTTGATAATTTCTCTGGATTAATTTTTACAATATCTGCCTGAAGACTACCTAGCTTTGGTAAGAAGCTGTGAAACATTGATGTGGACCACTGAGGTGAATATTGGTCATTTTTAGTTGAAAGAGGAACAGATTGAGTACAAAAACGATGAAAGAGCCCATAGATGCGGCCAGCAGAAAGAATTCGATAAACCGAACTAGCATCATAAACAGGAAGTCTAGTAAAAATAGTGACTACAACCTCTCTAATATGTGGATCAAGCAGTGGTAGAAAAATGTTTTCATTTTTCTTATTATGTGATTGGATTTGATGGTAATGATCTAATTGTAGGATCAATTGTTGAACCTCACTACTTACAGGAACTGCATTTTCATAGAGTTTTTTCCAGGCAGGGCTTTTTAGGAGTGCTTGTGCAGACAGAGAAAGTCCTTCAATGTTAGTATCTAGTTGTCCTTGAATTTCTTGAAGAAGTGGATTCCGTTCTATATCACCAATTTCTTTATCAGAAATAGTTAAATAGCCATGATCAGGAAGAGATGAAGAAGATTCTTTTCTTTTTTTATTTAAACTATCTAGATAGGAGTTTGCAATTCCTTTTTGAAGGCCTGTCAGTGGGGAGGGGACGAGAGATTCTCTCATGCTGCTTGCTCCTGTAGTTCATGTAATTCTTGATATTTCTCAAGCATAGTTAAAACACGGTCCATATTTTCTTCAACTAAATCTTCAAAATTTATTATATTATCTGCATCATCTCCATTTATGTTTGCTAAACCTTCTGAAACAACATCATCCATTTGTCTGAGAACAATGCTAATCTTCTCATTTTCTTCTTGTCCATGACTAGAAGCAGCAATAACAAAACCAAAGTAATCGTAAACTTCATCCATGGCAGTTGAGAAGGAAGTAATATTAATACCAGAGTCTTTTTTTGCTTTTTTACGGGCTTTTTTCATGAAATCTGATTCATTATCATCTGGTTTTTTCTCTGGATCTAGGCGAGGTATTGCAGGAACAAGTGATGAAAGAAGCACAGTTCCAGTAGCCATGTCTGTTAATTCTTTTGAAGTTATACTAGATATCTTAGTAAGAATGTTCCGGTAGTCTCCAGCCATTTCTGACATAACAGCAATAATTCCAGAATCACCACTTCTTACGACTTGTCTCTCTTTATCAAAGAAAGCAAATGAAAGAACTACTTTTTGTAGTTTTCTTTTTGCTTCATGAAGAGGAATATCTTCTAATTGTGCAATTTCTTCGATTGTTTTTCCTTTATTTTCAGATTTATTCAAAATATCAATAAAATCTCTTGTTTCTTTTTGCATTTTGTCATTGTATTGGAGGGGGACTGGGGTGAGTGATTCACCAATCTTCATGCCAGCCTCACTAAAGTCAGCTTTTTCTAAAAATTGGATATTATTTAGGGCGCCTTTTCTTGGAGTCATTTGCCAAAGATTATTTAAAGTATGCAGGATTGAAGCTGAGATTAGAGCGTTAATATCAAAGTTGAACTTGCCTTCTTCATCTTGAGATTTAAAGAATTCATAGAGTTTCTGAACTCTCTTTTGATATTTTTCCCTACTGATTTCGATTGTACGAAGTTTTGCTTCTTGTTCTTCGTTGATTAGGTTTTCTCCATTATTTAGCTGAGTGACATCAAGTGAGCCTGTCTTTGGATCAGGATCATCCATTAATTGGTAAAGAGTATCAGATTCTTCTAACATGTGTTCTAGTTTTAAGCTTGAAACTCTTCCATCAGTCCAGGAATGAGAACCTTTTTGAGCTCCTTCGCCAGTAAGCTTGCCATCTTCTCCAACAAAGAGTGTTAGGGAAAATTTAATCCCAGATCCATGTGTCCAAGACTGCATACCTCTTTGGATGACATCATCGTGACTGATGCTATCATCATCTTTTAGTAAGACTAAACTAGTATCAGCTGAAGAAGGGTCATCTTCAATAAATTTCCTTTTTTGGGCTTCTTGGATAGTAGTTTCTCCACTGAGTGCTTTATTCTTTAGTTCGTCATCTGGCTCAAAGGGGAACCAACCTTCATCTTGATCAAATTGTCTTGTGAAACTTTCAATAAAAGGCGAAATTTTATCTGTAAGCTCTTCCTCTTTATTTTGATCAATATCTTTTCCGTGAAGCTCTTCTTTGGTAAAGATTAGCTTTTTAAATTTATTTCCCTTATGAACTACAATGGAGTACTGTTGCTGAAGGGGCATATCTGTATGTGTCCAGCCGTCCATAATATCTAATGCATTATTTCTACCTTCATTCTGAAGGGTAGAGAGAAGTTGTTGTCTTGCCATAATGGCAATTGCTTGAACTTGATCAATGTTGCGAAGGTGATCAAGCTTATCTTTACTTAATGAGAATCTACTGTAATATGAACCTTTCTCACTATTAATCATTTTATTTTTCACTTCTTGATTGACTTCACCATTCTCATTTACAGTGGGTCTATTGACGTGGTGGATCCACCATTTTTTAAGATTATCTTGAAATTTAACAATGTTTTCTCCAGATCTTTCCCAGTAGTTTTTGATGATTCCTAGGACAAGACCTCTTGTTAAAGTGAAACTACTTTTATATGTGGCCCCAGCACTTTCTTTATCAAAAGTTGTTAAAATGTACATCTTACGAACAGCTTTAATAATTTCTTCACCGGGAACTGCTTGAGTTTGTTCTTTGAATTGTTCAAGCAGAGCAACAATCGGTTTGTCAGCGGGGTTATCAGACTGCCTAAAGTGGTCTAGAGCATCTTGTAATCCTTTTAGAAATTCACTATGTGCTTTTGGTTCAACATCTTTGGAAATTTGATTAACTTGTAAAACAAATTCTTTGTCAAGTCTTTTTACTTTAAATTGCGTTAATTCTTGATTAGTTTCAAAAGTAGAACGATGGGTTTCAATGACTCTTGTAAGGACTTCATTTCCATTTTTATCATTTATCGTTATCGCATTGACAAGTTTAGTAATATTTTGAAAAAAATCGTCTTGATCTTCAGAATTTAAAAGAACTTTAAAAAGCTTTTCTATGTCCGGTATTTTACCGGTTTTTTCATCGGCACTAAGTTTTATGGCATTTTCTGCATATGCACCAAGGATTTCATCAACAAGATGCACTCTGATTAATTGAGAACGTTGATCAAAAATTTCTTTAACTTTTCCAATTTTCTGATAATGAATTTTCTCTAGAGCTTGATAGGTGGGTGGTTCGGGTAGCTCAGTTCCTATTTCTTCAATTTCAGGAATTGGAAGTGATAAGATAGCCTTTTCAGTTTTTCCAGTAAAAGTACCTCTTACAGCTTCTATATGAGCTGGGATAGAAAGACGTTCACGGTTAGAAAAATTTATTATATGCCAGTATTCATTGGTTAAATAAATACGATCTTTTTCATCGGTTTGTTTTTCAATATCCGAGAGAATCTCTTTCTCTTTTTGGAATCTTTCTTTAGATTTTTGATACTGTGGATCATTTTGTTCCCTCTGTATTTTTTTATCTTGTTCTTTTTTAAATCTTTTTTGTGCTTTATCGTAACTAACTTTTTTAGGCTTATCTGACTGATCATTGGGCTGATCATTGGGCCTCTCTCTTTTCCCACTAGATAGAGTACCAGTTTCAGTTGTATTACTTACTTCAGGTTTATCTACTGGTTCTGATTGAAGAGGCTGCTTATCAATAGCCATCTATCCTATTGTAGTTAAAAACCTAGTCTACCTTCAAGGGTAGCTACCTTATCTGAGATGACTTTATCATCAGGGAAATAAGTTAAGATTTGTTTATATTGCTCAAGAGCTAAGTTTGGTTGGTTGTCTTTTAGGTATACCTCTGCCAAGTGATTGAGAGCAGTTCCATAATTAGCTTTCATTTCAGTTGCTCTAACAAAGTTATTAAAAGAGCTATCACTATCTCCTAAAGCTTCTTGAATTAAGGCTAAGTTAAAAACAAGTTTGGCATCAGTTGGGGCTAGTTCTAAAGCTTCTTGGGTAGTTTTTTTAGCTTGAACAAGAAGTTGCTGGTCTAATAACCCCAAGTTCATAAAGAGCCTAATTCTTGTTTTATACAAGTTAAGATGAACAGAGTTTAGCTCATTGGCTGTATTACTCATCATAATGGCAGATTGGGCTGCACTTTGTGCTTCTGGGAGTTTCTCTTGCTGAGCAAAGATTAATGCAGCTTGGCCTAATGTAGTAGAAAATTTATCATAGAAGAGGTCTTCATTGGGTCGAAGTTCAATCGCTTTTTGTAAGAATGGACCACCTTCTGAGATATAACCAGCATCTACAAGTCTTTTACCTTTTGTAAAAATATAGTCAGCATTCCAAATATTAAAGATTTGGGATAATAGAAATATTGCTATCAAAATTACAGAGACAATCCAAGTATAGTCCCAAAACTCTAAGTTAATTTTTATGTTTTTTGTTTGAGTAGTTTCTGCTCTGGTGATGACTTCAAAGAAGGCAAAAAAGATAAACATTAAGACTGACACCATCACAGTGGAGAAGCCAAGGAAGTTAGAGATAGATAAGGCTAGAAGTCCTGAGACAAGTCCTAAGATTACTATCTTATTTGAAGCCTCTTTGTGTTTTTCATCTTTCTTAAGGAAGTAGACTAGTGCTTTATATCCAAACAGACCAAACATAGAAAGGTAGGCAGCTAGACCAAAGATTCCAGTAGTAGCAAGGAAGTTTAATAATTCATTGTGAGCTTTGTTATAAAGGAAATCCCATTCAGAAACTAAGTTGTGTCTCATTGGTCTATCTGTGTAATAACTGTAAGCAAAAGTCTCAACTCCAGAGCCAAAGAGAGGATATCTTTTCCAGACTTTAAAAGCACCTTCCCAAACAATCCACCTAATTTCACCAGAATCAGTTCCTCCAAGATCTAAGCGGTTAGCAACAGGTTGGTTAGTTGGTTGTTCAATTTGTTGATCACTTTTGGAAAAGAGTTTCTTAATGGAAGGGGTGTATGGAGTTCCAAAATAGCTAATTATTAGTAGCAGGGGAATAGCAATTATGACTATTTTTTTAAGAGGGAATAGAGTCTGTTTTCTTTTAAAATCTTTTCTATATAAAAGGATAAGGCCAATAACATAAACAAGCAAGCCAACCCCAAGCCCTAAGAATCCAGAACGGGACTGGGTGAAAGTCACAACTGCTAATAACATTACAACTGCAATAGCAGAGATACTTGCTAGATGCTTATTTACAGATTTTTTAGCCTGGGAAAATTTGTTACTAATGAACAATGATATCCCAAGAGGAATGAGCATTACTGCGTATGCAGCAAGCCAGTTTGGCTGACCAAAGGTGCCAAAGATTCTGTCCTGGACCTTTTGTTGCCAGCAATCAACATCAAAACTTCCAGAAATCATCATACAACTTGGAGAATGACCAAAGTGTTCAGGGATCGCATAACTACTGACTCCAATTGCTGAAATAAATATAGTTAAAAGGAAATATTTGAGTTGTTTTTTGTCAAAGTTATTTACAAAAGAGTAGTACAGAGCAATATATGAGAATGTGGAAAGAAGTCCTCCATGGAAACGAGTGTAGTATCCAAATAGTGAAGTTCTAGGGTGGATAGAAAATATAGTGGCAAGGATTTGAGAGAGTAAGAAAAGTCCGAGTGGAATGTCTAAATAGGTTCTTTTAAATAGAACCTTTTTGTTAATTAGCATTCTGATGATCCATGTGGCAGTGATTAGAGTAGCAAAGCCATAGACAAGAATCATCTTATTAAATTCAAATAATTCTTCGTTAACCCAAGTAAAGAAAAAAGGTACAACTAGAATCATTAAGTGAAAGAGGAAAGCAATAATTTTTTGCGAGTAATCTGTGATGATCGAGTTTTTTTTCTTCATGAATGTTGTTAAGTATATCGTAAAAAAAAACATTGTTGTATACTGAGTGAAGATATAATTAAGATATTATTATTTATCCTATGCAAGATAATAACCTGCCCCAAAATAACTCAAGTAGCCCTTCATATGTTGATGACTATCAACCTCCACAACCTGCGGCACCTCCTAGCGATGACTATCAGCCATTTAGTGTTCCGGCAGCCCCAAATGTAACTCAAGATGACGGATTAGCAAGGGATGAGCCTGTCATACCAGTAAACGAAACAGGATCTTCTGATGTGGATGCAGATTTACCTCCGGTTCCAGAATCACCAGAAGTTAATAATGAAAGCAGTGAAGTAGATAATGAAGATATACAATCAGAGGATAGTCCTGTCGTTGATAATTCGCCACTCCCTAACAATCAAACATTAGAAACTCAAAACATCTTTGATCTTCTTGGTGTAAGTGATGGTAAAGATGATGAAAAGGAAGCTTTCTTAGATGAATTACAGGAAGTTATCTGGGAAGACTTTATTGAGAATGACACTCCTTTGCTTCTAAACGAAGAACAACAAAATAAGTTGAAAGAAATTGAATCAAAAGGTAATACTCCTGAAGTTCAAGAAGAAATGCTTGTATATCTCGAAGAGATATTACCTGATTTAGAAGACATGATGATGGATAAGGCTTTAGAACTTAAAGAAGACATGGTTCTTGAAAGAATTAGTGGAATGAAAGAATTCTATAATGATAATCAAGAAGCATTGGGTAAAATTGGCCAAGCAGAGGAACTTATCTCTCAAAATAAATGGGCTGATGCAGGAAATTTACTTAACGAGATTAAGTAACCTTGTTTTCCATTCTATATTAGTGTGATATTCTCATTACTGTGAAGAGAGTCAGTAATTTAATTTCTAGTTTTTCAGATAAGTTTATAAAAAAACAAGGTGATTTATTATTGGATTTTGGTAGTGGTAACGCACGTTTCTATTTAGACGGTAAGCTAATTAAAACTGAATCTTCTAGTTTTTCTAATGTTCATAACAACGATTTTGAAAAAATGCGCCTAGTAGAAAGAGGGACAATCTCAAGTTTTGAGTATGCTTCTAGTTTTTTGAATCAAAATCTAACTTCATTGATAAATAGAAAAAAACTTTGGCCTAGGTTTACTGGCTTTTATCTTGCTCCAAGTGATTCAACCCAAGTAGAGCAAATCATTATAAAAAAGGTTTTAGACTCTCTAAAATATGGAAATTGGCAGATAGTTACAAAAAAGAATGTTGTAAATACTTCTTATGGAGGAGTAATTGATATCGGATTTGATTTGACTGAAGTTATTTTGGGTGTTGGTACCGGTAATATAGTTGCAAAGACTATTAAATCTGGATCAAGATCATTTACAAAGATTATCAGAAAAGTAGTTAGAGATAAATATCAACTTGATGTTAGTTGGGCTGGAGCAGATAAAATTAAAAAGGAACTAGTGGGAGATGATTTTTTACTTTCCACTCAACCAATTAAACAGAAAATAACTGTCAGAGGTAAAGATGTTTATACATTTGTTCCAAAGACAATTGTGATTGAGGCAAGTGTCTTACAAAATCCGTTATTAGAAAAGGTCGAAGAACTATTTGATGAAATAAAACTATTTTTTTCTAAAATCTCAACCAATACTTTGATGAACAGTATCGAGAAAGGCATTGACTTATGGGGTGATGGATCAAAGATGGCAAGTCTTGATAACTTCTTTTCTCAAAAACTTCAAACAACGGTAAAAAAGGGACAAGCTTCATATGAGGTACATCAATAATAAGATAAATTATTTTCCTTTTAGTATTTTAATAATTGTAGTGCTAATTGTCTTTGAAGTATTTGGTTTGGCTGGAGTTATTACTAGTTTTTTTAGTTCTTTGACAAAGCCTCTTCAAGTTATTTCAAATAATCTAGTTGATAAGATCGAAGCACCATTTATCTTGATTAAAAAATCCATAAATTCTGCAAAAAAAGTACAAATGATGGAGTACCGTTATAGTGAAGTTTTAGCACAACTAAGTGATATTGATGAGCTCAGAGATGAGAATAGAGAATTAAGAAAGTTACTTGAAAATTCTGATAGACAAGCAAGAACTGTTATAATTTCTGCCCCAGTTGTTTCTCATGTCGGACCAAGTATTGGAGCAGGTTCTAATGAAGGGGTAGAGGTCGGTGATTTGATTTTTGTAGCTCAAACTTTAGTTGGTAGAGTGAGTGAAGTGAATGATTCATATTCCAGAGTTAATTTAGCATATCAAAAAGATTTTGAACCATTGGTCGTTCTTACAAAAGAAGGTTATAAGGGAATAGTCAAAGGTGATGGGAAAAGAGTGATTCTAACAGAAGTGTTACCGGAAGAGATGCCAGCTTTAGAAAGTAGAATTGTTACAGTAGGTCAAGTGGGAGTAGATCAAGGATTATTTGTTGGGCAGGTTGGTAAGACTTTATCATTGAGTTCAGACCCTATCCAAACTTTTCTTGTTACTCAGTATGTTGATTTTTATCAAGCCAATGTAGTGGAGATATATAAGTGAGAGATTTAATCATAAAAACTATCATAATATTCATGATTGCAGTATTTGAAAGTACTGTAGGTTTGCCAGTATTAACCTTTATTTTATTTTTAGTTTGGATGGTAAAAAAACCACAAATATTTTTAATTTGGTTGACAACTATTTCATTAATAATTAGTGTTTTGTGGGGAATGGCATGGTGGTTAGCTTGTTTATTTTTAATTTTTCTTAGAGTGGTGTACCAATACTTTGGTAAGTCTGTGTCAAATAAATTCCTTAAATTATTACTGGTGGTATTCCCAGTAGGATTACTTTTTGCTTTATTTTTGGGAATTGATTTTTACTGGAGAATTGTTTTATACGCAGTGCTTAGTTTTTTAGTATTATTTGTTTTACAAAAGTTCTTGTTGGTCAGTTATGAAAATAAATATTTATGAAGGTAAATTTTAGATTTATTTTATTTTTATCTTTTATCATAAGTTTCTTTTTTTTAATTATTTTAAGGTTGGCTGATATTCAAGTATTTCAGGGAGAATTTTATAAAGGATTAGCAGAAGATAATCGATTTTATTCTTTGCCTATTAAATCTCAAAGAGGTGTGGTTTTTGATCGGTATGGCGAACCACTAGTCAGTAATATTGTTCAGTATGGATTAATTAATGATCCTAAGTCTTTATATTCTGATTTAAGAATTATTGACCGAGAAGAAGCCCTCTTTCAGCTTGCTACAAATAGTGCTTTGGTTGTAAAAGATAATAGCAGATATTATTCATACCCATCTCTTTCACATTTGTTGGGATATGTCGGAGAAGTTACTGCAGAAGAAATGAGAGATAGAAGTGATTTAAAACCTCATGATAAGTTAGGAAAACTTGGAATTGAGAAGTTTTTTGATCAAGACCTTAGGGGTGTTGATGGTAAAGAAGTTTTTGAAATCAGTGCCAACTCTAAAAAACAAAGAAGTATTAATATAAGTGAATCTACACCAGGAAAAGATATTAAGACAACTATTGATCCTGAGTTAAATAAATTTTCATATGAGGCTCTTGGAGAACAAAAGGGAATTGTTATTATTTCAAATCCAGTAAATGGTGAGATATTATCTTTAGTGACAAAACCAAGTTTTGATGCAAACTTATTTTCTAAAATTCTAACTGATGAAAAAAAAGATAGAGATAGAAAAGAATTGGTCGCAGAGTTGTTTGAGGACGAAGACCAACCATTTTTTAATCGGGCTATTGCAGGAGCATATCCGCCAGGAAGTGTATTTAAGTTAGTTACTGCTCTAGCAGGATTGGAGGAGGGGGAGATTGATCAAAACACGACAGTTTTAGATGAAGGATCGATAAAAGTTGGTGAAGCAGAGTTTCGGTCTTGGTTCTATTGGAATTATGGTAAAACAGAAGGATTGGTTGATTTAAAGAAAGCTATTTCAAGAAGTAATGATATTTATTTTTACAAAGTAGCAGAATGGATTGGTGTAGATAATCTGGCAAAGATGGCAAAGATATTTGGGTTTGGAGAGTATACACAGTTAGAAATTGGACCAGAAGCAAAGGGATTAGTTCCAACCCCAGAATGGAAAGAACAGGTTATAGGAGAAAAGTGGTATCTTGGTAATACCTACCATATGGGGATTGGTCAGGGAGATGTTTTGGCCTCACCTCTACAAGTAAATGGTTTGATTGCTTCAATTGCCAATGAAGGAGTTTGGTGTCAGCCAAGGTTGGTTGAAGATACCCAAGTAAATTGTAGAGGATTAGGAATTAAATCAGAGAATTTAAATTTAGTTTTATCTGGAATGATTGATGCCTGTTCTAGCGGGGGAACTGCCTTTCCATTTTTTGAAAGAAATAGTGCTATCGTTAGTGAAAATCAAAGCAATGGCTCTACTGATTTAATCAATAAAGGAGCAGTAGCATGTAAGACAGGGACTGCAGAATTTGGCGCAGCTAATGAGAAAGGCTTTCGACCTACCCATGGATGGTTGGTAGCATACCTAAAACCAAAATTTAATAAAGAAAATTTCCCAAGTAAAATCGTAATTACTGTTTTAGTTGAGAGTGATGAAGTAGATAGTTCAAAAGAAGGATCTTACGATGCTGCTCCAGTTGCTAAAGAAATTATTGATTATATTGAAAGTAGATAGAGCAATAATTAAAGATACAATATTGTTATGAAAGATAAAGGAAAAAATAAGAATAAAATTTCTTTGATTGTCACCATTTTTAATGAATCTCAAAACATTGAGGTTCTTCTTAGTAGCATGATGATGCAATCAAGAAAACCTAATGAGGTGGTGATAGTAGACGGAGGTTCAAAAGATAATACTATTGAACTAATTAGAGAATATTTACAAATAGGTAATCTAAGTAAGATAAAAGAGATTAAGTATGGCTTTGAAATTAATAATTTAGGAATAGATTTTAAAATACTAAAGAAAAAAGGTAATAGGAGTGTGGGTAGGAATTTTGCGATTAAGAATGCATCTCATGATTTGATAGCTATTACTGATGCAGGATGCATATTGGATAGTCGTTGGCTAAGTGAATTA
>JAOUMD010000044.1 GCA_029881675.1 Minisyncoccota bacterium
CCATTCAACCCGATCATATTTACCACTTAGCCTCTATTTCAAGTGTTGGAGATAGCTTTACAAATATTGATTCTGTCATTCAAAGTAACATTGCTATCCAAATAAATATTCTAAGAGCAGTACAAAAGTATTCTCCAAAAGCTCGTTTACTTTGTATCACTAGTGCAGAACAATATGCTCCCTCTAAAGCTCCATTAAGTGAAAGCTCACCAATTGCACCAAGTAACCCGTATGGTGTCAGTAAAGCAACTCAAGATATGCTTGCAGGAGTTTATTCCAAATTAGATTTAGACATAATTATTGCAAGACCTTTTAACCATATTGGAGAGAGACAAAAAACTAGCTTTGCTATCCCTGCCTTTGCCTCACAGATATCAAAAATTGAAAAAGGCCAACAACAAGAACTAAAGGTAGGTAATTTAAATGCCATCAGAGATTTTACTGATGTAAAGGACATGGTTAGAGCTTATTACCTGCTGATGAGAAAAGGTATTTCAGGTCAAGTCTACAATATTGGTAGTGGACATGGTATAAAAGTTGCAGACGTTCTAGAATCACTTATCAGACATGCAAAAGTTAAAATCGTTGTGTCATCTGATTCTGATAGAATGAGACCTGCAGACAACCCACATGTTGTAGCAGATAATACAAAAATTGCCTCTTTGGGATGGCACCCAGAAATATCAATTGATAAAACATTAGAAAGAACACTTAATTATTTTAGAAATATTAATGATAATTAAAATATAATATGAAAAAAGCTTTTATCACCGGAATTACCGGACAAGACGGATCATACTTAGCAGAATTTTTACTCGACAAAGGGTACAAGGTGTATGGCCTTACCAGAAGAACTAGTACGCAGAATTTTGAAAGAATTAAACACATCATTCATAACGAAAATTTAGAATTGGTTTCTGGAGATTTAATAGATCAGCACTCTTTAACACACGCCCTTAAAGAAGTTCAGCCAGATGAGGTCTATAACTTAGCTGCTCAATCATTTGTGAAAGCTAGCTGGGAGCAACCGGTATTAACTGGTGAATTTACAGCACTTGGAGTAGTTAGAGTACTTGAAGCTGTAAGATTAGCATGTCCTAATGCAAGATTTTATCAAGCTAGCTCTAGTGAAATGTTTGGCAAAGTCCAGGCAGTTCCTCAAACAGAAACTACTCCTTTCTACCCAAGATCTCCTTATGGTGTAGCTAAAGTCTATGGCCACTGGATCACTGTAAATTACCGTGAGTCTTTTGATATGTTTGCTGTTTCTGGAATTTTATTTAATCATGAATCTCCAAGAAGAGGCTTAGAATTTGTCACTAGGAAAATTGCTAATGCAGTTGCAAGAATTAAACTTGGTAAACAAACCCATGTTGAACTTGGTACTCTAGATGCAAAAAGAGATTGGGGTTATGCCAAAGATTACGTAGAAGCAATGTGGTTAATGTTACAACAAGACGAACCAGAGGATTTTGTTATCTCCACAGGAGAAACACATTCTGTTCAAGAATTTTTAGAAATTGCTTGTAGAGCTGCTGGACTTGAAGGAGACTGGAAGCAATATCATAAACATAATCCAAAATATGATAGACCTGCAGAAGTTGATCTTTTAATTGGTGACCCAAGTAAGGCTAAAGAAAAATTAGGCTGGGAACCAACAATAAGCTTTGAAGAATTAGTAGAAAAAATGGTTCAATCAGAGCTTGAACTAGAAGCAAAATCTGAGCTATAAACATATGAAAAAAGCGATTATCGTCATTCCTACATATAACGAAAGCAAAAATGTAGGTCCAGTTACAGAAAAACTACAAAAAGTTTTCAAAGATATTAAAGACTGGAAAATGGAGATATTGATCGTTGATGATACTAGTCCAGATAAAACATATGAAGTAGTAAAGCAACTTCAGAAAAAACAAAAAAACCTTCACCTCGTAATAAATAAGAAGAAAGCTGGGTTAGGTGGAGCGTACCTTAGAGGATTTAAAGAAGCATATGGTCCACTTGGAGCAGATGTTGCATTTGAATTTGATGCAGACCTTTCTCATGACCCAACAAAAGTTCCCTTATTCTTAAAAAAGATTGATGAAGGTTA